>UROJ01000017.1 GCA_900549335.1 uncultured Collinsella sp. | reverse complement strand
TTGCGCAAACGAGCAGAACAGCTGCGAGAGCACAGCCTCATTGACGCACGGGAACACATCAAGCGAGGCCAGCGCATCGATCGGCAGAGCCTCAAACCGCACAAAGAGCCCGCGGGCATCCTCCACCAAACGACAGATCTCAAATAGGTCCTCGCTCGACGCCTGGGTATCGGCGGCCTGGTCCCACGTGCGCACCGCCTCAAGGCAATAGGGGCCGTAGGCGGGAGCCACATAGCTTTCGAGTCCCTTGAGCGCTCCCTCGGGAAGCGCGGTAGACGCCGCTGTAAGGAGCACATGGGATGCAAGCATAAGCAATGAGTCACGCTCGTAAAGCGGCCCATCAAACCCATAGCAACGCACGATGAAGGCAGAGAGCACATCACGCACGCAGTACTTGTCCACCAGCTCGGCCAGCGCCTCGGGACCCTCGTGCAGCAGCATGGTCATACAGCCACGCAGCACAAACGCGGGGCGAGCGTCACCAAGCTCTTTACCGCCAAAAATCACCGTAAGGATGCCGAGTTCGATATCGGATGCGCTCGAGGCATGCGGAACACACGCGGCAAACTTAGCGCAGCGGGTCTTGGCATCAAAGAACGTCTTGTGCTCGCGCAGGCTCTCGTGCACGGCGTCGATATTCTCGATGCCCAGCTGATCGGCCAAAAGCGAAAGATAGTCAGCCTGGAACTGATCGGCATACAGCTCAACGTCGGCAAGCCAATCACCCTCAAGCCTGCCGCGCGGGCAACGGCGATACAACAAGATATCGCTCGCAAGGTCATCGCGGTTGATGAGCTTCTTGACGGCAAACATACGGCCCTCGCAGGCCTCAACAAAGCGCACCGGGCGCTCAAAGTCACCGTGAGCAGGCATTACGCCGGCATCGGCCCCCACGCCGTCGAAACCCTCGGCAGCCAATCGCTCAAACTCAGGAGCAAACTCGCCGTCCGCATCGTGCCAAACCACAACACGGCGCGGCGCGCATGAGGACAAAGGCTGCAAAAATCGCAGCTTGAGCTGTTCTTCTACATCGATCTTGGGCATGAATATCCTTACCGTATCTGCAGTTACTTAATCTTCGCCAGCACATCCTGAAACTTGGCGTAGTTGACCTTGACGCCGTCATCCAGGTCGATCTTAATCATCTGGTCTGCCAAGTGGTGCAGCTTCTCCTCGTAGCCAATGGTCTCTTTGAGCTGGTCGTTGAGCTTTTTGACGCGCTTGTCCAAGCGCACGCGCTCGCCGCGCTCGGCACCAGCAAGGGCATCGTTGGCATAGCCGATCTGGGCACGGTAGCGCTCCTGCTGCTCATGCACATAGTCGGTGCGGATGCGAGCCAATAGGTCAGGCTGGTAGCGATGCATGTAAACAAGACACTTGAAACCGTTCTTCTTACCGCTGTCGAACAGCCAGTAGATGGGGCGTTTCTTATAGGTCTGGCAGTGGTCCTTAAAAAAGTCCTTCAAAAAGTAGGTGCGGATCACCTCGCGCGAGGTACCCTTACCGCCGAGCGCCTCGGCAATAAAGGCCAGGTTCTGCTCGAGCGTCTCCTCGCCGTACACGGTGCGCACAAAGTCGATAAAGTAGCGCACGATGTCGTCGTCAAAGTACTCGTCATCGGTAATGGGCAGTACGTTGTCGGCATCAGGCATAAAGGTCACGTGATCGGGATCGGGCATCTTGGCCAGATAGTCGTCGACCGTGGCGCCCTGACCGGCCAGGACCAGCCCGTCCACATCCAGCGAATAGCGGCCAAACATGCAGCCCACGGCATAGCTTATAAGCGAGGTGATCTCGTCGCGCTTGGTGCGCACGTATTTGTTGCCCTTGTAGCTCTCGGGAATCTCATCAGCGGTATCGAAGATGCGTGCCACCGAAACGTACTTGTCCTCGACCTCGACGGGCACCTCCCCCTCCATGTTGTAGATTTTGGCAAAGATTCGGTTGAGCTCTTCCTCGTTAGCGCGAAGCTGCTCAAAGCGAGCATTAACCTCAGCCTTGCGAGCCTCGTATTTATCTTGAAGTAAAGTGACCATATTTGACCGCCCTCTCATTTAAAAACGCCGACTAATTTCATTAAAAGGTTACTTTCGAGAGACAGCGAGTCTCTTTGCGATAAAAAACGTTGGAAGCTCATTCGACACACCGTTCTTCGCAATCAAAGATGAAACATCTCTTACTCACTGATTTGCGTCACCAGTAAGTTCCCATTTTCGATTAGAACGTGAATAAGCAATAAGCCCTTGGGCCTTCAGCTCGCCAAGTAATTTATCTAAATTACGCTTAGATAGCTCACAGTCCTTCCCGAGATCATCTTTATTTGAGTAAGATCCATTCGATATTCGAGACAAAACTAATTGACGTTTGTTTTCCCACTCCCGTTCTGAGGTCTCTTTCTTGCGTGCAATTTCTTCCGCCTCGTATATAGCCTCGGACTTAACCACAGCAATCCAATCAATGAGAGTGCTGCATTTAAGAAATAAACGAGAGCTCACCTCAAATGCATCCGCTCCAATGAGATCTTTTCCTGGCATACCGTTTTCAAAAGCAATGAAATCTACACCGTTCTTATCGACCAATTGAAAGCGACAATGTGCCAACGAATTTCTAATAATCCGAAATATATCAAGCACAAAATTGCTGTTGATGAGCGCCACAACGCGATTTGAGGTACAAGTTGAAGCAAAATTGCCAGGCATACCAGCATCAACAAATCTCTTTTTCATCTCTTCTTTTCGTGTGGCCGTAAATAGTGTCGACCCATCGCAGAGATTGGCCACTTCCAATAATCTTCGGTGAAGATACCCAGATTTAGGAGGAACACTATCAACCCATCCATAATCGAGAAGCGATAGCCCTCTGCTGCTCACGCCTTTACAAGGAGATTCAACCAGAAAAAACTGAATAATAGAATCCATAACGTCGTTATGGTCATCAACCTTAACAGCCTTTATCCAACTTGGCTTAGGTTCGGCATATTCTATTTTATTCTTATCGACAGGTTTGCGTTTCTTCTTTTCAGCCACGACGATCACCTAGACAAGAGGATTACGTTTAAAACCCCAGGAGGTTTCAAACGAGTCCCAGTCGAGCTTTGAAAAATCGACACATTGACGAGCCAGTGTGACGATGCTCGCATCATCATCTATTTCTTTAGCCATAGGAATGGAAGATACACACCCGGGAGGGACATTTAAAGTTGGATTCGTGACCTTAATAAACTCAGTAACAATTGACGAATTAAGAAGAGCCAATAGGAGCAGAAAATCGTCACCGTCTTTAGGATACAACGCTAAGCCGGCCATATTAGGAATAAAGCCCGGCCCGTAATACCGGAAGCTGGTCAGATCGGAAGTAATGCGGCCCCAGCTCACACATTTTTTGCCATAGTTCTGCTGACCCGTTAATGACGCCCGCTTCAACTCCCTAAGTGCCTTTCCGCCGTCTTCGAAAAGAAGGATTTCGTCTTGATTGCCATACCATTTTCTATAAGAACCGCCCTTGGAGTGTTTAACCCATTTTGCGTTTATAGATGAGGACTGTAGGTTGGTTTTTTGATAAGGGACTTCATACCAGTGCCGAATAAAGCGATCGTTATCAGAGGTCTTGAGACCCTCCTGCACATCGGCAAAATCCGACAGTCTGCTATCTAAACCACAATATAAAAGAAAACTATCACCAACCCAGTAGGCTATGGGGGTACCGGGGATTTGTTTGAAGGTGCCGGCGTCGCGGCGGTAAAACCAGCCGCAGTCGGGGTCCTGGATGGCCTCTAGCGCCTTGGGAGCCTGGACCGCGGGGCCAGTAAAATCGGCAAGACGAACATATCCGCCCTTATAGCCATCGATATGCGAATTGTGATAGGTAAATGTGCAGACAGGCACGGTTGCCCCTGCAAAGCCAGAATACTCGAGCTGAATGAGCGTAGTTAGGGTCTTGTCATCGATAAGCCTATTTCGAAGCTTCTCGTAGCTACCGATAAACATCCAAACAAACGGAGTCATCATTCCGATTTCGCCGTGCTCGCCGGCAAAGTCCATAATACGCACGATGAACGAAGAGAACAGGTCGCTCTTCACGTCGGGGTAGTTCTTCTTGACCCACTTGCTCATAAAGGGGTTAAAGCCGCTGCTGCCCATATACGGTGGATTCGCCACGACGCAGGCAAAACGACGGGACAGTTTCTCGCAGATGACGGCAGCGCTTTCGAGCTTAGTTTTGGTCGCAGAAGCAAAAAGATCGTCGGAACAGCTCGCGGCGGCGGCCTTAAGCTCGTCAATCTCGTCCTCTGAAGGATTAAGAAGCGAGCCGATCTCGCCCAAATGGCTCAGTTCCTCGGCAAGCTTCTTGTTACCCGGCAGCTCATCCTCCCCCAGCGGAATGCTCGTGAGCACGGTAACATCGGCGCGAACGCCACGCCTAAAGAAGCGACGGTCGTGCTCGCGAGCACACATGGCAAGCGCCAGCTCGGCGATCTGAGCCGCACGGGGATCGATCTCCATGCCAGCGAGGTTTTTAGTCAGGATGAGCTCCGGGATCTCGCGCTCGCGGTAGCCACGCTCCTCGTACATGGCAAAGAGCAGCTCAAACGCATAAACCAGGATATGGCAAAGAGCAGCTCAAACGCATAAACCAGGATATGGCCCGAGCCGCACGCTGGGTCGCAGAGCGAAATCTCCTCGGGACTCGAAATGCGAATGAAGTCCTCGTGCTCAGCATCGGGCTCGATGTAATACTCCATGCGCTCGCGTAGCGAACTCCCCGGATTGTTGAGCATCCACAGACGGCCGAGCGAGTTCTCGACCATATAGCGCACGATCCACTCGGGGGTGAAGAGCTGCGTGGCGGGCGCGATGTCCGCCGCCGCTGCCTTGCGCTTGGACTTGAAGAACTCGTCTTTAACGTCGGCATTGTAGTACTGATACATCCAGCCCAGAACGGTCACGCCCTCGCGCCAGTCCTCGTCAGTGAGGACGGCATTGAGTTTGCCCACCACACTGTCAGCCATCATGAGGCCCTGGGGCAACAGCAGCTCCATGGCTCCGCCCACGCGTTCAAAGACGCCCGCCAGGCAATCGGCAAGCTCCTCGCACTGAGCAACAAACAGGTAGCGCCACAACGGTTCATCCAAGCCCGCCATCTTGAGCTCGGCTATGCGATCGGTATCGGCCGTCGTTATTTCCACGTCCAGTGCGTTCTCCACGGCCTCGCTGCCATGGCTGCCGTCCGCACGACTTAGCATGCGCATACGGCTGGGAAGCCATCCGCGTGCATCCATGAAGCGAATGGCCACGATGCGGTTGAACCAGGTGTAGGCCGCACGGTCGCGCAGCGCCTCGTGACCCACCTCCGCCTGCATGCGCAGCAGTTCGTCGCGTTGCTCAATCTCAGCCGGACTTAGGGGCAGGCCGTTGACGGTCTCGGACCCAACGGGCGCGGGTGTAGGTTCGGTGATGCCGTAGCGCACCATCTGCGCCTCCACGCCTTTGATGAGCTCCGTACGGGCCCAGGTGCAGAAGCTCTTAAGAGCAGAATCGTTCATGGTTGATGAGCCTTTCTAAACGCCATAAGCCACCGGTGCGCGCTTTGGCACCGGCGGCTCCGCGGGTTAGTTGATACGGATCTCGTCGTTTGCGGCGAGCGCCTGCATAAGACGGGAGCGCAGGTCGTCCACGTAGCGCTCCACGTCCTCTGCGGACAAGAGACGACTCGGCTTGGCCAGATCGGCGCGGCGCACAGTCTTGATCTTGCGCTGGGGCTTGGGCGCGGGCACGGGAGCAGACGATGCGGCGCCCTTGTTGGAGACCTTCTTGACCACCTCGCCCGTACTCATGACCTCGGTGGTGCGGCGCTCGTTGTCCATACGCACGCGGGCCTCATCCACAGCGTCGTACATCTCGTTGGCCGCCGCACTGAGCCAGTCGCCCCAGTTAGTTGCAACAACGCTCAGTTCGTTGAGACTTTGAGCGCTGTGGGCACGGTTTTTGAACGACTCGTATTTGGTGCCGGCGTCTGCTATGGCATCCTTGGCCTGATTGACAAAGCCCTTTTGACTCTCGGCCTGCGCCCGCAGGTCTTGCAGATCGCTCTCGATGCGACACAAAAACTCATTGCGGCGGATGCCCAACAGCTTTTTCATGTCATCCTCGACGGGATCCATAAGCGGCTGCAGGTCTTTAATACGGCCGTAGGGCTTGGGATCTTTGAGGATCTCACGAACCGTTGCCACGTTCTCCACCGCACCGGGAATGTCATCGGAGGCATACTCGATACCCTCGGTGCGGTTCAAGAAATCCTTGGCGCGGTCAAACGCTATTCGTTGATTGGACTCGAAGAACTCAACCACCTTGTCAAAGTCTTCCTTGGCATCGAGCAAACGCTCCTCATGCTTGGTGAACGTGGTCAAGAACGCCTCGGCCTCGTTCTGGTCCTTAAGGACGTCGGCCACCTCCGAGCGCATCTTCTCGCACTCGTCCTCACCGGGATACGGGTAGGCCGGCTTGATGCCCGTGTAGTAGTCGCGTGCCATGGCGAGGCACGCCTCGCGCAAGCCCTCAAGGCGCTCTTTGAGCTCGGCCACGAGCTTATCCTCGTTGGAGGGCACGGTCTTGAGATCAAACAGGTCACACATGAGTTCGCCCGCGGCGCGTAGCAACCGGTCGCTCATGCGCATGCGCAAGCGCACCTGGGCCTTATCGGCATCTTTGCGCAGGAGCGCCACCATGCGGCTGTCGTTAGCTTGAACCGTCTGACCGCCAAACAACACCTGCGCGCGCTGCTCCACCACAAGCTGCGCCACCACATTTGCGATGTCGACCTCGCGCCAGCCAAAGGGCCTTTGCTGGTACTGGCGCTGGATATCGCCCATAGCGGTATCCAGGTGGCGCTGGTGCTGCACTTTGAGGTAGTCCTCGACCTCCTTGAGCGCACGCGTGTTACCCGCGTCCATGCCAGCGAGCCCCACTTGAACGTTGCCAGCCAGAGTGGAGCGAATATCGGAATCGCTCGTGACCGGCGCGCCGATATAGTCGGCCTTTTCAAAGACTACATCGCACAGCTGCGCCAGCACTTGCTCAAAGACCTGAGCGGGTTTGGCCGCGCGGACCTCAACAATGCGGCTGTCGACCGCGCAACGTGCATGGAGCACAGCCTCGCTCAAAAGGGTATCGGCCTCTTTCTCGTTATAGGCCGCCTCGCGCATCTTGGACTCGACGATCTGGCGCGTACTCGGCTGAAGCTCCTGGAGATTTCGCGTCTTGGCGTACTTGCGAATCTTGGCGGCGTTGACGAGTGGGGCCCAATAATCCACCTCGTCGCTCAAGGCCACGATGGCTTTGCCCGAAGAAGCCAAGGCCAGCTCGGTATCGTCCGCACGGCCCAGGTCGCTCGCCATAGTCGCCACGCAAAGCTCCATGCCGCCCATGCTGGTACCGTGGATTGAGCCGTCCACATAGCGGTCAAACGGGAAGTCATTGGCCCCACGGTTGAGTTTGCGCGCGGTATAGATGCTGTCGAACAGGCGCTTTTTGATAGACTCGATCACCTGCGCGTTATCGATCGGGGTGCGTGCGATCTCCTGCGCTATCTCCTGCTCCTCGTCGGTGAGGAAGCTATAAGTATCGCCCTGGCGTGCCACGTAGTTCTCGCGCTCCAGGCGGGCAAGGGACTCCTTGACGCGGTCCTTGAGGGCGCGCATGTCCACGTCGAGGCCGTCGATCATGAAGATGGAGATGTTCTCGACCGTGGCCTTAACGTAGCCGATGTAGCGGATCAAGTACAGGAGCTTGAGCACCTGAACGTCGTAGGGTTCAAGGCCCTTTGCGTCCTCGGCCGCGCGGACCGCGCGGTCGAGGACCTGGTTGATGCCGTGCTCCAGGTCCTTGGAGATGGTATCGAAGAAGCGCCAGAACGGCACGAGCGCACCGGCCCGGTCATGCTGGATGGCCTGAGCGCTCTCCTGGAACGCGCTCAGCATGGAGCGCTCGCCCGTTGACATGTGCTTGGCCTTGACACCGTGCTTGCGCACCTCGGTCATGACGTCGGGCAGGAGCTTAAACTGGTAGCCCACAAACGGGTAGCTAGCCACAAAATCCTTGGAGTTAGCGTAGCCGGCAAGGTCGGAGCGCGAGCCACCCTCAAAGGTAAAGTTGTTTTTGAGCACGGCGGCGTCTTGCTCGTAGACCTGTGCAAGCATATCGGCCACCGGCGCGGTCTTCTCGAGCACACGGCGCTGGATGACCTCGTCCACGCTGGAGCTGGAGAGCGAAAGGCGGGTATTGAAGCGGCCCTGGATCTTTGAAAAGTCGTTGCCCACGGGCAGGCTCAGGTTGTCGATGGCCTCCTGGCTCGTGACCATCACCCACACGCGGCCACCGCAGGCGGCACCCAGCTCCTCGACGATGGTCTGAAGGCTCAGCATAAGGCTTGGGTCCTTGTCGTTTGTAATAAACTGACCCACCTCGTCGACCATAAAGAGCAAACGGAAGTTGCCGCCGTGGGCCGCTGCCCGAGCGTCTACGTAGTCCTTGACCTTTTTGGCAAAAACATCGGGGGCCAAAACCTCGTCCTCAGAACCCTCGAGCCAGTTCCATGCGGCCTTTTCGCTCATGCCGAGCACGCTCTGCAGCACCTCGACGACGTCGTCCTCAAAGTAGCTGTAGGTGTCGCGGGCCTGGAGCCAGGACTCGCCGTTGACGCGCTCAAAGGCCTCGCGGAACTCCTGGGTCTTGCCCAGGGAATCGATGTAGTCCTCGAGCTTTGCAAGCTTGAGGTCCTCGCCGTAGAAGCCGCGCGCCTCGTAGAACATGCGCTCAAAGCCGCGAAGCAGCGCCGTGGGAGCCGTATCGCCCTGCTTCCACTGACCCGCCTTGCTATCGATGTTAAAGAGGATGGCCTGCGTGGGCACCGAGCAGGCGCGCTCCATGGCAGCCGCGACCATGGGGTCGACGATCTTGCCGTCAAAGTAGCGGATGGCGCTCTTGCCGCCGATCTGGCGATTCTCGAGCAGGTAGCTCAGCATCTTGAGGAAGTGCGATTTACCGGAACCGAAGAAACCACTGATCCACACGCCGATCTTGTCGGTGCGCGCATCGATGGCATCGCCGTAGGCCTTGAAGAACGTGGCAAAGTGCCTCTGCAACTCGCGCGTCACCACGTACTCGTCAAGCTCCTGGCGGATGGACCCATCTTTTGAATCCTGGACCTTGACCACGCCGTTGATGGAGCGGTTGATGTCTTTTGCAAAGAGGTCGCGAATGATCGTGTTGTCCATGGGTGCTCCTTTGGGTTTGGGAACGTTATGGCAAAGGGTTGTTACCGGCGGCAGGGACTTGCCTGCGGGGAGCCGTGCTTACGAGATATCGATAGCGCGGTAGTAGTTGTCGGCCGGCAGACGGTTAAAGAGCTGGAAAGAAGAGCCGTTGAAACTGCCCGGATAGGCGGCGACCACAGGCACCTCATCAAAATCCGCAAGCATGCAATGGAGAAGCGTGTGCATGCGAAAGAATGGGAAGACCTCGCCCGCGCCGGTGAGGAGAACGACGTCTCCAGGCGCGTGCGGCTCGGTCTGCTCAAGGATGTACGCGGCGACTTTCTCGGGCGAGGCGAACTTGGCCACGTCCTCGAGCACGCGCTGGGTACCGCGGCGCTCCTCTTGGCGTGGGATGGCCTTAAGGACACGGCGCTTTTCGAGAATTGCCAGCACGGCGTCGTAGAGGTTCACGACCTTGAGCGTGCACGGAAGCTTGTCGGCCTCGGCATCGCGTGAAAGGGTGTCAAATAATGCACGCGCCTCAAACTCCAGCGCGGGGTCATAGCAAAAGGTGTGGAAGCCGATCTCATTGCCTATGCCCTTGTTAGCCAAAAAGTCCTCGCTGCACAGGCATTCGCGCAGAAGCTGCGCGCGGCGCTCAAATTCCTGACAGGCGTGCTGAGAGCGGACATGCGCCGCCACGACGCTCTTACGGGAATGGATGCCGATATTGGTGGTGAGATCGGTCGCCGGGGTGATAGCAGGTTCGGCGGCGCTGTTGACGGGAGCCACGCTACATCACCACCCTGCCGGTAAGGGCCGCGATAAGCGACTGCTCGCCCAGCAGAACCAAGGCTCGCTCGACATCGGAATCGAGGAAGAGTGGTGACAGACGCTCGGACTCCGGGCCCTGGCCCTCGCCGATAAGGCCGGCATGGCGGAGCGTCTGGCGGAGCGAGCCCTTAATGCGCTTGACCGTGGCCTCAGTCCAGCGGGCCGCGTCCGGATACTCCGTGGTAAAGCGTGTCATAAAGGCATTGAGGTCAACCGCCGTAAAGGCATAATCGAAGTTTTGTAGTCGCTCCCCTACCTCGACGAGCACGAGCTCGCGCACGATATCGTAGCGGCAGATCATGCTGTAGAAGATGCCCTGGTCCGCCTGCGTGGGAGTGCCGGATGCCATGAGCCTGGTTAGGGATGACACAGCCTCGACGGCGATATTGGAGTCGATGCCACGCACGGCGCATGCGGCGTCCGTGGGCACCATGGCGTCGAGGCGTCGAAGGCACACGGTTGCGCGGTTGGCGACCATGCGCTCCGTGGGATATTGAAAGAGGTTCTCGCTCTTTACGCGTACAATGACCTGCTCGTCGCTTGCGCCCTGCATACGAAGGGCAGCGACGATGCGCATCTCATGCGGGAGGAATTGCTCGCGGGTGAGCACCCCCCCCCCGAACGCTTTTTGTGGTTATATCCACAGTACACGCTCCAAGGGTGTCAAAGGCTGTCACAAGTGCGCCGCAACCCGGCAGGCAGGTGCGGCGCACATGACAATAATCATACCTGTTGGTAAAAAAGTTACCACGCCCAGAGTGTCAAATGTTGAGCAACATAATTAAATCCGGTTAACGGTCATTTTCGCAGCTCAGAAGCTTTGACGAGGTCGCCCCAAATCACACTTGCCAGACAACCGCGCTTACGAATGCAGACACGCACACGCCCAACGCCATCCTCCGCTATATTCAACATAGAGTTATACACATGCTTCTATGTAAGGAGCTTCATATGTCTGTCGTAAAGTCTATTTCTGATCAGACGCGCGCACTAACTACCATTCAGGAACGCGAAGATCACATTCAACGTGCCATCGCTCGTGGCTACGACGACCTCATCAACGGTCGCGTACGCCCCTGGAAACAAGCAAAGGCCGAGGCGGATCGGATACGAGCCTCGAGATAATCCCTCCCCCATGTAACCATCCTGTAAATCATAGCGGCGCACTCGAGTTTTACCGTGATGCGGTCGCGCCTGGCGCTCCACTGTGCTAAAGTATCCCGAACGTCCAAACGACTACGAGGGGGAACTAGAAGATGGCACGTGTGCACAACTTCTCAGCTGGCCCGGCCGCACTGCCCACCAGCGTGCTCGCCGAGATCGCCGACGAGATGATGGACTACCGCAGTTGCGGCATGTCCGTGCTCGAGATGAGCCATCGATCTAGTATGTACCAGCAGATCATCAACGGCGCCGAGGCAACCTTGCGCCGCCTGCTGAGCATCCCCGACAACTACCGTGTCCTGTTTTTGCAGGGCGGCGCCACGCTGCAGTTTGCAGGCATCCCCATGAACCTCATGCGTCGCGGCCGCGCCGGCTACATCGTGACTGGCAACTTTGCCAACAAAGCGTACAAGGAGGCCGCCAAGTACGGCGAGGCCGTGCTGCTCGCGAGCTCCGAGGACACCAATTTCGACCGCATTCCCGACATGGCCGACATCAACGCGCGCATTGCCGCCGAGGCCGCGGGCGACGGGCTCGACTACGTCTACATCTGCCAGAACAACACCATCTTTGGCACCATGTTCCACGAGCTGCCCGATTGCGGCAACGTGCCGCTGGTCGCCGATGTCTCGAGCTGCTTCCTGTCGCAGCCACTCGACGTCGAGCGCTACGGACTCATCTACGCCGGCGCTCAGAAAAACGCCGGCGCCGCGGGCGTGACCGTGGTTATCGTGCGCGACGAACTGATCGCCGACGGCCCGGCCTTTGCGCAGACGCCGCAGTACATGGACCTTAAGACCCAGGCCGCCAAGGGCTCCATGCTCAACACGCCCAACACCTTTGGCATCTACGTGTGCGGCAAGGTGTTCCGTTGGGTTGAGCAGACCGGCGGACTTGCCGCCATGGCCGAGCGCAACTGGGCCAAGGCCAACCTGCTCTACGACCTGCTCGAGAACAGCAAACTATTCCACGGCACCGCACAGGCAGACAGTCGCTCCATCGCCAACGTCACCTTCCGCACCGGCGATGCCGACCTCGACGCCGCCTTTGTCGCGGGCGCGGCAGAGCACCAGATTCAAAACGTCAAGGGCCATCGCCTCGTCGGCGGCATGCGCGCCAGCGTGTACAACGCCGTCACCATGGAGGACGTGCAGGCACTAGCCTCGTACATGAAGGACTTCGAAGCGCAGCATAGTTTGAGCCCGCGATCTAACTAGCCCGCAACACGCGGGCCGACCAGCCACCTCAGACCACCCTGCTTAGATCAAAACCTGCTAAGGAGTTTTTCCATGCGTAAGATTAAGACCATCGACGACATCACTAAAGACGGCAAAGTCGAGTTTGGCGAGGGCTACGAGTTTGTGGGCACCGCCGAGGAGGCCGACGCCATCCTGATGCGCTCGACCGACCTGCACGGCTACGAGCTGCCCGAGGGCATCCGCGCCATCGCCCGCTGCGGCGCCGGCGTCAACAACATCCCCGTCGAGGAGTACGCCAAGAAGGGCGTCGTCGTCTTTAACTCCCCCGGCGCCAACAGCAATGCCGTCAAGGAGCTCGTCCTGGGCATGCTGGTGCTCTCGAGCCGCGGCGTAGTGCAGTCGATGAACTGGGTGCGCGACAACGCCGACGACCCCGAGATCCAGGTCGATGCCGAGAAAGCCAAAAAGGCCTTTGTGGGCCGCGAGCTCAAGGGCAAGCGCATCGGCGTCATCGGCCTGGGCAACGTAGGCTCCAAGGTCGCCAACGCCTGCGTCGATCTGGGCATGGACGTTTACGGCTACGATCCGTTCATTTCCGTTGAGCACGCGTGGGTGCTGAGCCGCGAGGTGCAGCGTGTGGGCACGCTCGAGGACCTCTGCCGCGGCTGCGACTACCTCACCGTGCACGTGCCCAGCAAGGCAGACACCATCGGCATGATCAGCACCGAGCAGATTAACCTGCTGGCACCCGACGCCGTGCTCATCAACTACGCACG
>UROJ01000016.1 GCA_900549335.1 uncultured Collinsella sp. | reverse complement strand
CGAGGATGCCGTGGCGGAGGGCCTGGGGCGCATCCGCAAGATCCTCACCGATAACTACGTGCGTCCCGACGAGTCCGAGCGCATTAAGTCCAAGATTCGCGAGCTGGGTCGCTTTACCATCATCGATAAGGTGACGGCCAAGCTCGACGAGTACAAAGACATCTACGCGGCGTCGTTTGCCAACCTGACCATTGAGCCGTTTGTGATGCCTGCCGAGTACGTGCGCGACTATTCCAAGATTCTCCAGGGTGGTATTTGGTGCATTATGAGCATCGAGTATCGTCGTCCCATGGAAGAGGAAGACGAGTTTGGCATGGAAGTCTTTGGCGACGATGCGCCTCGCCGCTCCAAGGCCAAGCGCAAAAAGCGCGGGCCCGAGGACTCTCCGTTTAGCGTGGCGTCGCTCACGCCCATCCAGATGCCCAACCTGGACCTGGACGCCATGATCGAGGAGCGTCAGTATTTCTCGCGCGACGAGTGGCTCAACATGCTGCTGCGCTCTGCCGGCTATGAGCCCAGCGAGCTTTCGGAGAAGGAGCGCCTGCACTTTATCGAGCGCATGGTGCCGCTGATCGAGCGCAACTACAATCTGTGCGAGCTTGGTCCCCGCGGCACCGGCAAGAGCCATATCTACAAAGAGGTCTCGCCTTACGCCATCTTGCTTTCGGGCGGCCAGACCACCACGGCCAACCTGTTCGGCCGCATGAACTCCATGCGCGCCGATCGCGTGGGCTTGGTGGGCCATTGGGATTGCGTGACGTTCGACGAGGTCGCC
Organism: uncultured Collinsella sp.; assembly: GCA_900549335.1. Taxonomy (GTDB): domain Bacteria; phylum Actinomycetota; class Coriobacteriia; order Coriobacteriales; family Coriobacteriaceae; genus Collinsella. The sequence continues at coordinate 12,905 of UROJ01000016.1, read as the reverse complement.
GGCATGCGCTTTAAGGACACCAACGCCGTGCAGATCATGAAGGACTACATGGCCAGCGGCAGCTACGCGCGTGGCCGCGACCAGATTAACGCCGATGCCTCCATGGTCTTTGAGGGCAACATCAACGACACCGTGCAAAACGTCCTTAAGACCACGCACCTGTTTGACCCGTTCCCGCCGGAGTTCAACAATGATTCGGCCTTCTTCGACCGTATCCACTATTACCTGCCGGGCTGGGAGATTCCCAAGATGCGGTCGAGTCTGCTGACCGGGCATTATGGTCTGATCACCGACTGCCTGTCAGAGTTTTGCAGGGAGATGCGCCGCAAGGACTTTACGCACCATATCGACCGTTACTTCCGCTTTAACAGCGACTTTAACAAGCGCGACGAGATCGCCGTGCGCAAGACCTTTAGCGGCCTGGCCAAGCTCCTGTTCCCCGACGAAGCCATGGACAAGGACGACGTGCGCTGGCTGTTGGATTACGCCATCGAGGGCCGTCGCCGCGTAAAGGAGCAGCTCAAGATTATGGCGGGCGTCGAGTTTATCGACGTTAACCTGGGCTATATGGATGCCGACAACCCGCAGGATGTGCATGTGGTGCGCGTGCCCGAGCAGAGCGAGGACACGCTGATTCCCGACGGGCCGCTGCTGTCCGGCCACGTGTTTGGCGTGGGCAGGTCGCAGGGCGGCGAGGTTGCCGTGTACAAGCTGGAGAATAAGGCCGTTGCCGGCGAGTGCAAGTTTAAGCACGAGGGCGTGGCCTTTAACAAGCCGGTGCGCGATACGCTGGAAGCCGCGTTCGACAACTTTGTGAACCTGGCGAACCGCGTGGCGCCGGGCATGCACATTGGCTCCAAGGATTATCTGCTGTTCTACAACGACCTGCAGAGCAAGGGCCTGTCCGAGGAAGTTTCGCTCGCCGAGTTTGTGGGCCTTTGCTCTGCGGCGTGCAACCGCCCGGTGATGCCCGCGCTGGCGATTCCGGGAATCTTGCGCATGTCGGGTTCTATGGACGAGATCCGAGGGCTCGAGGACATTATGCGCGTGGCCAAAAACGCCGGCGCCAAGCGCGTGATTTTGCCGCTGAGCGCCATCGCGGGCTTGCAGAGTGTTTCGTCCGAGATTATTTCGGGACTGAGTCCGGTGTTCTACATGGATGGTGACCCGGTTGATGCCGCGAAGAAGGCGCTGGATCTGTAGGAGTGCGGGCGTGCGGGCTTGCGTGCGCGTGGGCCCGCGGGCGTGTTGGCGTGTTCGAGTAGGGAGGCCTTGCCATGGCGAGCGAGCGTTCTGTTGGCGAGTTGCTCGACGAGCTGTTTGGCTTTGAGTCGGTAGCCAAGCGTCAGACGGCGCTTGAGCAGCACGATCGCGGTGAGCTGGTGCGCAGGGCGCGCTCCCGCGAGCTGCTGGGCGTGCTTAGGGGCGTCGAGGCTTCCGAGCACGCTGCGCGCGAGTCTGCCGTGCGGGCTGTTGACGGGTATGTTCGCCGTGTTGAGGGCGCCGCGCTTGCACGCGCTCGCAAGCGGGCGGGCATTGTTGGTCCGCTGCGGATGGAGCGCCGCTATGCTGCCTTTTTGCGCATGGAGGACAAGGCCGAGTTGCTGGCCCGTTTGGAGCAGACGCTTGCGTTTATCGAGGTAAAGCTGCGTGCGAATACGGCGGAAAAGGTGCGCGCGGCGTACGATGCTGCGGGGGCTATGGTGCTGCAGGACGTGGCACGCCTGAGTGACGTGCGCGTTGTGGATGCCGTGCCCCTGGATGCCGATCTGCTATGTACGCAGTTGGAGCAGTTGCGTTGTGCCGCCGACGCGACGGACCTTGCGGGTATGATCACAGCGACGTTTGAGTCCGAGCTGAGTGCGACGGGGTCGCTGGGCGCTGACGGGTTTACGGGCGATTTGGCTGGCGATGTTGCTGGTGACGTGGCGTTGGAGCGTGAACTTACCAACGTGCGCGGCGCTGCGCAGCGAGCGCGCTTGGCGGCGCAGGCGTATCGGGCCGAGCGCGCCACCCGCGTTGCGGGGAGCACGGTGGAGCCGGTATCGTTGCCCGAGTCTGCGTGCGCTGCGTGCGAGACGGCGTGCGATGCCGGAGAGCTTTCCGAGTTGCTCGCTCAGGTTAAGAAGTCGTTTGAGACCTACCGTCGTGTTGTTGCCGACGGCGGGTTGTTCTGCGCGTTTGGCACGGGCTCGCCGCACGGCATTTGTTGTGGTACGAGCTATTTGGACTACGATTCTCGGCTTGATGAAGACGTGCTGGTGGGCGAGTACGATGGTGCAACCAGGCATACTGTTCGGCATGAGGTTGCGATTCCCGAGCTGGTGGATGGGGCTTCTGCCGAGGGCGGCGATTCGCTCAAGGTTGCCGTGGCGCGCATGCGCGAGTTTAACGGGCGTCGCTACGATGGTGTGCTGGATGAGGATCCTGCGCGCCACGTGAATGCGTTTTGGTATGGACTTAAAAAGCTCAGCCAGTATTGCGAGGCCGCCGTGCGTGTGGATGAGCGTGCTTGGGATTGCTTTATCGATAAGGTGCAGTTCGCCTACGATGAGCCCGTGGGACGTTTGGCTGCACAGATGGACGACAAGCAGGTTGCGGCTTTTGTTGCTGCCGTGGATGAGCTTGGCGCTGCTGAGTAGGGGTCCTGGCCTGGTAGGAGGTTTCATCATGAAGATCGAAGTTGACGTAGATCAGCTGCGCGAGAGCCTGCTCGACCGCGCGGGGTCTGCGGCAGGCGTGGGCTTTCCGGCCGCCATGCTCGACGTGATGGATATCGAGGACGAGTCGCCCCAAGAGCTCCTAGCCCGAGCCGAACGCGAAGGCCTCGACCCCCGCGACCTTGCCGTCGATGACGACTGCGGAGTGTCTGACGACTGGTGACCCCGGGTCAGTTCATCCTTTTCTTCCTGAGATATAAGAGAAATCCCTTTTTGAACGTCCTTCGGGTTCCAAAAAATAGCCGATCAGTCTTTGTATCTTCCTTGCTGTCAAACTTGATAGCCGTTAGCTCGATCGTACAGATGTAGTCAGCAACTTGGAATAGCCGGTAGGCTCGTGGTGTGGCTTCTCGGTATACGATGACATCCCTTGCTAGAACGTACTCAAGCGCAGAATGAATGACCTCCGTTACAATCGGTTGGCCGTTGTCGTAGTAAATCTTAACGGTGTCGTATCGCTGGAAGAATTCTAGATGGTCGAAAAGTTCAACTGTGAGGTCTCGCCTCATTCTCTCCGCGAGACCGTTTTGATTGCCGGCGAATTCGCTCATTCGGTATTGCAGACAGAGATAGCGTATGGGGAGATGCTGAATGAACGCGCGAAATGCGCTCAACATGTGCCTTCGCTGCTCCTTGGGAAGATCTTTGTAGTCGCCGTTTCCATTCAGTAGGGGTCCTGCATGAAAAGGCGTATTGGGAAGCGAGGACTGCGACAGGGCGCGCTCGTAGCGGTCAATGCGTTCAACGATTGCATCGTTTTGATCGTGAAAAACGAGGGTGACGAGGTAGTAGTTGGAGACGCCTCCGAGGTCGCCAGATTCGTCAACAAAGACGGAGAGTTCGCTCATGATGGGCCTCCATTTTTGCAAAAAAATGCCGGGGGTAAGACCCCGGCTCTTGGAGGCCCCTCTTTTGGAGGGAACCGTATTCTTTATACCATGAGATAAGGGGTGCTTTCAAGTAATATTATAATAAGCAAACATATGTTCGTCAAACTACCTGCGAAAAGTCCTTAGCCGTCCAGAGGTGGGTAGAGCGGCTCGTAAATTGCTGACGCAATGGGCCGGCGTTTTCCCGAGAAGTATTTAGTCTTGACTCGCATAAAAAATGCCGGGGGACATCCCCCGGCTCTTGGAGGTCCCTTTATTCGAGGGTAGCGATTTCTTTATAGCATGAGATCGGACGGCTTTTAAATGGCGCCATGTGGATGGGATGGGATGGCGCGCCTGATAAAGCCCTCAATGAATGGCATCTAACTAGCGTTCGTGATATAAAGTAATCGGTCATCTCAAAAGAGAGGGCTTCCAAGTGCCGGGGACGTTTTCCCCGGCTTTTTTTCATTTCGGTGTCAATTCAAATGTTTTTCAACCCATCCCCTCAATAACTTGCGGTGAAATAGGGACTGAAATGGCTGTTCAGAAGCCTATTCAATCCCTATTTCACCGCAACTTATGGGTGGGGATGGCTACGATGCTAGTGTGGCAATGACGGCTTCGTCGCCGGCGCATATGAGGGTGTCGCCGTCGGGGATGATCGTCTGGCCTTCGCGCTTGAGCATCACCACGATAAACGGATGCTTGCCTTGCGGCACATCGCGCAGACGCTGGCCGGCCAGGCGACCGTGGGGAGTCACGGTGACCTCGCGCAGTGTAACCTCGGCACGCTCTTCGAACGTCGGCGCGGCCATCACCAGCAGGTCACCTTCCTCGATGACGGTACCGCCGTTGGGCAGCACCGGGTGCGCCCCGTCGCGCAGCACCAGGACCACGAGCATGTCCGTCGCGCTGCCAATGTCCGCGAGCGAGCGTCCGGCAAACGGATGCCCAGCGCCCACCTTGAGCTTTACAAACGACATGCCGTCCTCGTCGCGGTAGTCGTTAAAGGTGCGGCGCACGTCGCCGGTCGCATCGATCATATCGAGCTTCTTTGCCACCGCCGGCAGCAGCGAGCCCTGCACTACAATGCTCGACACGGCAATCACAAAGACCAGGTCAAATAGGTCGTGTCCACCGGGAACGCCGGCCACCACCGCAAAGAGGCTAAAGACGACCGAAGCTGCTCCGCGCAGGCCCGCCCAGCTTACGAGCGCGACCTGGCGGGGGTTCGTCTTAAAGGGCGCCAAGAGCACGCCGACGGCGATGGGACGGCTCACGAAGAGCATAAACGCCATGAGTGCCAGGCCCGGAAGTAGCATCTGCGGCAGGCGTGCGGGCGTGACGAGCAGGCCGAGCAAGAAGAAGATCGTCATCTCTGCCATCTCGGTGAGAGTGTCAAAGAAGTGCGCCATCTCGACCTTGCCGGTGATGTCGCTGGCACCCAGCACAATGCCGGCCAGGTATACAGCCAAAAAGCCGTTGCCGCCCAGATAGCTTGGTAGCGCGTAGGCGACGATGGCCACGGCGAACAAAAAGATGGTCTGCGCGTCCTTGGCCGTTGCGTGTGCGCGTTCAATCAGGCGGCCCGCCGCCCAGCCGATGACAAGGCCCAGGCCCACGCCCAGGATAATCTGCTTGGCCAGCAGTGTGGAAATGTTGATGTCGCCGCCGGCCGCGAGTGTGGCGAGCACGGCGGTGAGCATGTAGGCGACGGGGTCGTTGGAGCCCGATTCGACCTCGAGCAGCGAGTCGGTGCCGCTCCTCAGCGACAGGCTGTGCTCGCGCAGCACGCTAAAGACGCTGGCCGCGTCGGTGGATGCCACGACCGATCCCAGCAGCAGGCCACCAATCCAGTCAAAACCCAGCACGAAGTGCGCAAACGCACCCGTAATGCCGGCAGTGATGACGACGCCGAGCGTGCTCAGCAGTACCGCGGGCACGGCAACGGGTTTGGCACGGTCGATATTGGTGTTAAAGCCGCCGTAGAACATGATGAACAGCAGCGCCGTGCTGCAGACGGTTTCGGTGAGCGCGTAGTCGCTAAATTCGATGTGCGCCGGCCCGTTGACGCCCAACAGCATGCCGAGCGCGATAAAGATGAGCAGGGTGGGGAAGGGGAGTTTTTTGCCGACTGGCTTGATGGTCAGGCACAGAATAATAACGAGGCCGATAAAAAGAAGGATCTGGTTCATGGATGGTGTCCGCTCCTGGGTGGTTGGCGTGGCACGGTCAGTTGTCTGCGGTTATTTGTACCCAAAGATGGTGGGTTTATGGGGTTGGATTGCGGGCGTGCGCGATATCGTCATAGACGGCTGCCGTCTTTGCCTCTGCTCGGAAACCCTTTCCAGCTTTATTGCAACGGAGTACAATGGGTAACGTTTAAGTTCAACTTGAAGTTTTAGTTGCGGCGCCGGGCTTCCGCTGCAATGCAAAGAGAGGCGTACCATGGCGATCTATGTGACATCTGATGCTCACGGGCACGTGCGTGCGCTTGACGAGGCCCTGTCTAAGATTTCGCTGGCGTCCGACGACACGCTGTACGTGCTGGGCGACATGATCGATCGCGGGCCCGATCCGGTCGGCGTTATTAAGCTCGTGCGCTCGCTGCCCAACGTCCGCGTGCTCAAGGGCAATCACGAGCAGATAATGCTCGATGCCATCATTGGCCAGGATCCGCTCGATGCCGAGACCTGGGATATCAACGGTGGCTGGACGACGCGCGAGCAGCTCAACGACATGGAATTTGAGGCATACGAGGAGCTCGTGCGATGGATGGCCGCGCTGCCGCTCTACGCGGTGGCCGAGACCGAGGAGCGCCCGTATCTGCTGGTACATGCTGGAATCGAGATGAAGGCGGCGCGCGCGTTTTTGTTTGAGCATGGCGTCGATTGTGCCGATGGCGTCGGAGCGGTGGGTGCCGATCGCGAGCTGCTGCAGCAGATGCTCGCGGTGCAGTCGTCCGATGACCTGCTGTGGATTCGTCACGGCTATTGGGATGCGCCGACGGGACTGCTTTCTGCCGAGGGCGAGGGGCCGGTCGTGGTGAGCGGCCACACGCCAACGGTGTCGCTCGGGCGTTATTGCGAGGTAGGTGGCCTTGCGGGACTCGATGAGGAGTCGGGCCGCGGGCAGATTGTGCGTCTGGGTGGCGAGGATACCGCCGGCGTGCCCGATCGCATCGATATCGACTGCGCCGCCGCCACCGGCTCCGAGTTCGGCCGCGTCGGGATCCTGCGTCTGGACGACGGGGCGGAGTTCTATGCGAACATCAACCCTGGAGAATAATCTTGTTCCGCCGTTCTACCGAACGGCGGTCACGTTGACGCTGCGCAGCCCCGAAGCACCCCATCTTGTCGCTCAAACCGTCGCTCGCGTACAGAAGTACGCGTCGCTCCTCTTTCGCGCCAACCTGGGGCACTTCGAGACTGCTCGCTGTCGGTGCCTAAACATCGATGTTTCTTTTCTTCAAATTGATTCGAATTAGGCGCCGTAGGGGTTGCGGTCGCGTTCGATGCGTTGGCGGATGTGGGCGTATTCGATAATCAGCAGAACCAGGAGTAGCGCCATGATGGCTAGGTAGCTCACCACGGCGCCCATCAGACCCAGCAGGTTGATCAGGATTACCGGCAGCACCACGCTTACGGCGAAGCAGATCAGGTAGATTTTGGTGACGTCGCCGGCATGGCGCAGCACCGTGATGATGGCATAGATAAAGTCGATGGCCGCGGTGACGCCGCCGGCGACAACCATCAGCAGTGCCAGCGTGCGGTAGCGCTCAAAGTTGAGGCCGTACATAAAACTCATGATGGGGATGCCGGGGCCTGCCATAAATGCGGCGCACACGCCGGTGATGACTATGATCAGTGCCATAACGGCAACAATAATCAGGTCAAAGCGGCGACGCTTGCGCGGATTCGCCCAAATGCTCGACAGACGCAGGAGCTGCGGTTTATAGATAAATCCAATGCTCAACAAAATAGCCTGTGCCGGAAAGAACAGTGCATTAAAGTACAGCTGATACTTGTAGGCCAGCGTGCCTTCCATCACGAACTTGGGCATGCTCTCGATAAGGTTGAACAGGAACAGCGCGCCAAAAAGCGGGGCGCACTGGATAAACAGGTGACCGACCTCGCGCAGACTCATACGGCGTGATTTTTCGGTTTCGAGCAGGGCGAGCGGCGCGGTGACCAGCACGAGCGAGGCGATCGCGGCGACGCCCATGGCCATGGCGGCGATAGGCATGCTGCGCGTGAGGAACAGTGCCACGCTAAAGACCGCGATGACGCCGGCGGAACGCAGCGTTTGGCTCATGCCGGCCAAATAGAGCTTGTCGGCCTGCTGCAGGCGGCCCTCGTACACGTCGGCGACGCCGTCGATGACCTTGTAGAGGTAGACCCCAAGGCCGATCGTCGCCATCTGCGCGTCATAGCCGCGGGCGCTGCTGTATACCAGGCCGCATGCCAGTGCGAGCGCTCCGCAGATCCAGCGGTTGAGTTGGTAGGAGGCAAAGGACGTCATTTCGTCGATGTCCGAGACCTGGAAATTGCGCACGCCGTAGTTGCACGCGATCATGATGAGCGTGCCGGTGACAAAGGCGATGGAGAACTTGCCGGCCTCCTCGGCGCCTACGAGCTGCGTCGACACAATGGTGAGCAGTGGAAATGCCATGCCCCATACGGCGGTGCCCAGAGTATTCCAAAGGTAGTCGCGACGGGTGGCGTGATCTTCGTACTCGGCTTCTTGTGTGGAGAAGCCGCCGCCGTAGACGGCTCCGAGCAGGCGGTTCCACCAGGCATTGACCATGCGGCGGATGGGGCCGGGCTCGCGATCGCGCTCGCGGCGACGGCGCGTGGCCTGGCTGCTGTCGGGACCGCCGGCGTTACGCTGGCTTAGCTCTTGGATTCGAGCGAGCTCCTCGGCGGTGTGCGAGGCGGGGAACAGGCCGTTCTCGATGCGTCCGCCCTGTCCGTGCGCCCCGTCCGATACGGTGGGGTCGGTGACGCCGTTGCGGCGGGCGATGGTGCGGCGGATGCTATCGAGGGGCGTGATACTCAAGGCGATTCCTTTCTATTGCTGCGCTCTAGTATAGACGCGACGGTGTTCGCTCGTGTTTTTGAACAGGTTGTTCGATAATTTCGGCGGGTGGCAGTAAATTGTCGGTAAGCGTGCGGTATCCTGTTCAAGTTTTATGACCCCCCGATGCCGCCCGCGCGGTACCAAGGAGTTCTTACCTATGGACGTCGCCGCATTCTTGCTGGCTCTTGTGCCGATTATTTGGCTTGTCGTGATGCTGCTGTGCTTTAAATGGCCAGCTTGGAAGGCCGCTATGGGCTCGTTCGCCCTTTCGTGTGTGCTCGCCTTCGCATGGTGGCATCTGCCGGTGGTGCAGATCGCGACTGCCTCGCTCGAGGGCTTTTTGATGGCCCTGTGGCCCATCGTGTTGGTGATTATCGCCGCGGTGTTCACGTATAACCTGTGCGTGCGTACGGGCGCCATGGACGTGATCGGCAGCATGATTACCTCCATCAGCAGCGACCGCCGTCTGCTGGCGCTGCTCGTGGCCTGGTGCTTCGGCGGCTTTATGGAGGGCATGGCCGGTTTTGGTACCGCTGTTGCCATTCCCGCCGGCATGCTCGCGGGCTTGGGCTTTGAGGCCGTGCCTGCCGTGCTCATCTGCCTGCTGGCCAACGGCGTGCCCACGCCCTACGGCTCCATCGGCATCCCCACGGTGTCCGTTGCCGATCTGGTGGGTCTGGATCCCCTGCACCTGGCGACCGTTCAGCTGGTGCAGCTCGCGCCGTTCTTTGTGGTGATACCGCTGCTTATCGTACTGGTTGCGGGCCGTGTCGCCGATGATCAAGGCAACGTTGCGAGCGTTGCCGAGCGTATGCACGGCGTTGCCGGCGTGGCGCTGCTTTCCGGTGTGTCCTTTGTAGGTGCTGCCCTGGTCGTTGCCATGTTTGTGGGTCCCGAGCTGGCCGTAGTCGTGGACTCCATCGTGTCGCTTGCGCTGACCGCCGCGCTTGCCATGCGCACCGAGAAGTCGGGACATCTGGATGCGCGCTTCCATATGAATATCGAGGCCGGCGAACAGCTCACCGCTAAGTCGGCGCTTTCGGCCTGGTCGTGCTTCATTCTGATCTTTGTGCTGCTGTTGGGTACCTCCAACCTGGTGCCCGCTGTACATGCCGCGCTCGCGCCGTTTGCGAGCCACGTGCAGGTGTATTGCGGTGAGAATCCCGGCACGCTTACGTTTTCGTGGATCAACACGCCAGGCGTCTGGATTTTCCTGGCGGCGTTTGTCGGCGGTGCCATTCAGGGCGCTTCGCCGCGCTTGATGGGCGAGGTGCTGGCCGCGACCGTCAAGCAGATGATGCCGACGGTCATTACCATGCTTTCGGTGCTGGGTTGCGCCAAGGTGATGGGCTATGCCGGCATGATTTCGTCGATCAGCGCGTTTTGCATTGCGGTCGCCGGCGGTCTGTACCCGATTCTGGCTCCGTGGATTGGTGCGGTCGGTGCGTTTGTGACCGGCTCGGGCACGTCCTCGGGCATGCTGTTTGGTCCCATCCAGAGCCAGGCTGCCGCTGCGCTGGGCGTGAGCGACTACTGGATGGTCGCGCTGAACGCCCTGGGTGTCGCCGCCGGTAAGATGATCTCTCCGCAGACGCTCGCGATTGGCCTTGCCGCCGTGCACGTGCGCGGAAAGGACGCCGAGCTCCTGGGCGCGGTGCTGCCCTACGCTGCTGGCATGTTGGTCCTCATGAGCGCCATCGCCATGCTCGGCCAAGGCCTGCCGCTATAACTAGTCATTGGGGACGTTCTTAAACGACTAGTTACTGGGGACAGTCTTCGGATTGCTTGCCGCTGGAGGCTGTTTTGCGCCGCCGTGCAGGGTGTCTATAAAGAGTCGTGGCCAAAAATCGTCAAATATGAGTACTGGTACCTTTTCAGTAGCAGCAATTTTGGCCATTTTTAAGACTATCCGACGTATCTATCGAGCGGATATGCTGTTGTATCTCCTCAAATGTTCAATAAAAGAAGTCCTTGATGTGAATAAATCCCATCAAGGACTTCTTTTATAAGCAAAATAAATGCATTCGCAACGGTAACAGTACTCATATTTGCCATTTTTTGGCCACAGCCCTTCAGAGAATCTACGTAAACGGTCCTGTGCCGGCATCCGGGGACGGTCCTTGGTTGTTGCCTGTTCAAGAATGTCCCCAACGACTAGTCGTTTAAAAATGTCCTCAATGACTAGGCCGCTTGCCTGCGATTTTTGACCGTTGGGCGGGCGCTTCGCCGTTGCCGCAAAAACGTTTTTGCATATCGGGTACAACGGGCTTTACGTGAGTAAAGTGCGCGCCGCGTCCACGTGTCGCGTTTTTAAAGGAGGCCCCATGCCTGGTGTTACCCCTGCAGAAGTTCTGTCCAACTTTGGTATTACGCTGGTCGAAGATCCCGCCGAGAATCAGCCCCGTCTGTTGGTCGATCTACCCGCCGCGGAGCTCGTCGAGCACGCCATCCGCCGCGAAGAAGGTCGTATGGCATCCAACGGCGCGCTGGTGATCGAGACGGGGGAGCGCACCGGCCGTTCGCCCAACGACCGCTTTATCGTCGACACGCCCGACGTGCACGACAAGATCGCCTGGGGCGCGGTCAACCGACCGCTTTCGATCGAGAGCTATGAGACCATCAAGGCCGGTATCGTCAACTACCTCAACGAGCGCGATGTGTTCGTCACCCGCGGCATGGCCGGCGCTGACCGCAACCACACGCGTCGACTGCTCGTTGCCTGCGAGCGTGCCAGCCAGGCACTCTTCATTAAGCAGATGCTCGCCCGCCCGCTCGCCCGCGAAATCGCGCGCACCGGTGAGCCGGACTTTTGCGTGCTCGCCGCTCCCGGCTACCAGTGCGACCCTGCCATCAAGGGCCTCAACTCCAGCGCCGCCGTGGTCATCAACTTCCAGGAACGCGTGATTCTGGTCGCCGGCACCGGCTACTCCGGCGAGATTAAAAAGTCGATCTTTAGCGTCATGAACTACCTGCTGCCCGTCGAGGACGACGTACTGCCCATGCACTGCTCGGCCAGCATGGATCCTGTCACGCACGAGACCGCCGTGTTCTTTGGCCTGTCCGGCACCGGCAAGACCACGCTTTCGGCCAACCCCACGCGCCTACTGATTGGCGACGACGAGCACGGTTGGTCCGACATGGGCATCTTCAACATCGAGGGTGGCTGCTATGCCAAATGCGAGGGCCTGGACGCGTTCCACGAGCCTGAAATCTTCAACGCCGTCCGCTTTGGTGCCATCTGCGAAAACGTGGTGCTCGACGAGAACCGCAAGCCCAACTACGACGACGTCTCGATCACGCACAACACGCGCGTGGCCTACCCCGTCGAGCATATCCCCAACGCGTGGACCAAGGGCATGGGCACCACTCCAAGCGTCGTGCTCTTCCTGACCTGCGACGCCTTTGGCGTGCTGCCGCCCATCTCACGCCTGACGGCCGATGCCGCCATGTACCACTTTGTGACGGGCTTTACGGCCAAGATCCCCGGCACCGAGGTCGGCGTCACCGAGCCCACGCCCACGTTCTCTTCGCTGTTTGGCGAGCCGTTTATGCCACTCGACCCCATGGTCTATGCCAAGATGCTCGGTGAGCGCATCGCCGACGGCCGCACCCGCGTCTATCTGGTCAACACCGGCTGGATCGGCGGCGGCTACGGCGTTGGCCATCGCATTGAGCTGGCCTACACGCGCGCCCTGGTGGCCCGCGCCCTCGACGGCACCATCGAGGACAGCGAGTTCGTCCACGACGATATCTTTAACGTCGACATTCCCACGACGTGCCACGGTGTGCCCGACGGCATCCTGGTGCCGCGCCAGTACTGGCAGAGCACCGCGCGCTATGACGAGGCCGCGCACAATCTGGCGGTGATGTTCGAGGAGAATTTCGAGAAGAAGTACTCGCACCTGCCCGAGTCCGTGAAGGCCGCCGGTCCGCACGCTCAGGTGCACGCCGACGCCCGTCATCGCGGCCGCGGCCTGCTGGGACTCCGACACTAGCGTTGCTTCAGACCCAAAACCACCATAAAGGGGACAGTGAACTGCCTCCCATTTCTTGGACATCGGGAAATGGGAGGTTTTCCATGAGTATAGACCTCAGGGTGAAGCACGACCTGGAGTCCAGGAGGCGGGCCGTCGAGCTCTTCGACGCCGGCGTCGGCTGCAAGCCGGCGGCCGAGGCCCTGTCCGTCCCCCGCGAGACCGTGAGAGAATGGCAGTGGGTATACCGGGCGTTCGGA
>UROJ01000015.1 GCA_900549335.1 uncultured Collinsella sp. | reverse complement strand
AATGCGAGGATGGGCCGTAAGCGTGGCATAGAGCTTGTCGGAAAGGGTTTGCAGCGTCGCACGCTCCTGGGCCACATGGGGCGCCAGCGTGCGGGCGGCAGCGGCAAAAGCCAGCTGTGTACGCAGGTCCTGCGTGCCCGCGCGACGTCCGGCTTCCTGTCCACCGCCAAAAATGCGGGGGCGCAGTGGCGTGCGGGTCTTAAGGTAGAGAGCGCCGGAAGCCACGGGGCCGCCGATCTTGTGCGCGGCAACGGTCATAGCGTCGACGCCCAGCTCGGTGACATCGAGCGGAATATGCAAGTAGCCCTGGATGGCATCGGTGTGGAACAGGGCGCCTGCGGTATGCGCGGCCGAGGCAAGCTCGCGGATAGGTTGTACCACGCCGGTCTCGTTGTTGGCGGCCATGATGCTTACGAGCGCCACGTCGTCGCCGAGCAGCTCGATGAGCGCGGCAGGTTCAATGTAGCCCGCACGGCAGGGTTGCACCAGATCGACGGTAAAGCCGGCGGCACGAAGCAGCGGCAGGTTGTCCAGAATCGAATCGTGCTCGATGGCAGATACGATCACACGGTTACGCTTGCGATCGCGCTGACGAGCGCCCTCGGCAAGACCGAGCAGCGCCAGCTGGTTGGCCTCGGTGCCGCCGTTGGTAAGGATGATCTCGGACGGGCGAACGCGTGCGCCAAAGCTGCGGGCGATCTCGCGACGGGCGACTTCCAGGCGTGCGGCGGCCTTGCGGCCAAGTGAGTGCAGCGAGTTGGGGTTGACGCCGGCGAGCTCGCTATCATCGTACTCACGCTGCGCAAGGAGCGCCTCGGCGCGCATGGGCGTCGAGGCGGCATAGTCAAGATTCACGAGTATGCGGTTTTGACCTGCGGTCATAAGGGTTTATGCCTCCTGTGCGGCCTCATTGCCCAGCTTCTGCAGCAGCGCAACCTCGGCGGCGGGATCTTCGGACTTAAAAACGGCGGAGCCGGCTACGAGCACGTTGGCGCCGGCCTTGACGACCTCGGCGATGTTCTTGGAAGAAATACCGCCATCGACCTCGATCAGGGGCGACACGCCGTGACGCTCACACATGGCCGTAAGCTCGTGCAGCTTAGGCAGCGTGCCCGGGATAAAGCTCTGGCCGCCAAAGCCCGGGTTCACACTCATGAGCAGCACCATATCGACGACGTCGATGATGCTCTCGAGCACGCACACGGGGGTGGCGGGGTTGAGCACCACGCCGGCCTTGACGCCGCGCTGCTGCAGATGCGTGAGCGTGCGGTGCAGGTGCGTGGAAGCCTCGTAGTGCACGGTGATCATGTCGGCACCGGCGTCGGCGTACCAATCGACCGTCTCGTCGGGGTTCGACACCATCAGGTGCGCGTCGACCGGCACGTCGGTGGAGCGCTTGACGGCCTTGAGGATGTCAACGCCAAAGGTGAGGTTGCCGGTAAAGTGGCCGTCCATTACGTCGAAGTGCACGTAGTCGGCACCGGCGATCTTGTCGAGTTCGCCCTTGAGGTTGGCCATGTCGGCCGAGAGGACGGACGGAGCGATTTTAATGGAACCCATGGTAGTAGCCTTTCTGCACTAGTCGGTGAGTCCGTAGAACTCTTGGGAGGGTACGCGGTCGGTAAGAATCTCGAGCGCCCTATCCAACGTAACACCGTTGTAGAGCGTTTGCTCCACGGCAAAGGTGAGCGGAATGTCTACGCCCAGTGAACGGGCAAGCTCACTGACGCTGCGGGCCGCGACGGCGCCCTCGACCACCATATGCGTACGTGCCTGGTACTCGTCGAGCGAGACGCCGTGGGCAAACTCGTAGCCAAAGGTGCGGTTGCGCGAATGCTCGGAGGTGCAGGTGGCAATGAGGTCACCCATGCCGGCAAGACCCATGCAGGTCATGGCTTGACCGCCGCGGGCGTGCACCAGACGGCTGATCTCGGCCAGGCCGCGCGTCATGATAAGGGCAAGCGTGTTGTCGCCCGCACCAGAACCGGCGGAAATGCCGCACACGATGGCGATGACGTTTTTCATGGCGCCGCAAACCTCGACGCCGGTCATGTCCTGCGACAGGTAGATGCGGAAGGCCGTGGATAGGAGCAGGTCCTTAAAGGTCTCCCCTACCTGCGGATCTTTGCTGGCGATGACGGCGGCAGAAAGCCCGCCGCGGCAGATCTCCTCGGCATGGTTGGGGCCCGAGAGCGCCGCGACACGCGACTCGTTGCCGATCTCACTGGCGATGACCTCGCTCATAAGCAGGCCGGATTCGGGCTCAATACCCTTGGTGAGGCAGAGTGTCGGGGTGTCGGCGGCGATGAAGGGTGCTGCCTGATGGCATACGCTGCGCAGGTGTGTGGAGGGCACGGCAAAGATGATCGCGTCGGCACCGTTGAGCGCCTGGGCGAGCTCAGTCGTTGCTACCACATTGTCCGGTAGCTCGTATCCCACCAGATAGCGCGGGTTGCGGTGCTCGCCGTTGATGCCGGCGGCCGTCTGCTCGCTATGGGCCCACATGGTCACGCGCTCGGCTCGCGCGGCGGCAAGGCCGGCGACGGCGGTTCCCCAGGAGCCAGAGCCAATCAGCGCAACATTCATGACTCTCTCCTACTTATCGTCGGGCTCGGTGACGCGCTTGGTAAACGAGAGCTTGGACTCCTTACCGCACGTGAGCTTTTTGATGTTCGCGCGATGGGCCCACACCACGGTGATGCCGATCATCGCCATGCAAAACTTGAGACCTAGGCTGCTGTACGGAAAGACCGCACAAGCGGCGATGGGAAGGCCGATGGCGGCGGCAAGCGAGCCCACCGACACGTACTTGGTAATGGCGACGGCTACGATAAACATGCCCAGCAGCGACAGGCCAATGGGCCAGTACCAGGCAAGGATAACGCCCAGACCGACCGCGATGCCCTTGCCGCCGTGGAAGTTGAGGTAGGGCGAGAAGATGTGGCCCCATACCGCTGCCAGGCAGATGACACCGAGCATCCAGTCGCCGGGGGCTCCAGGCGCCATGATGTTCGGCGGAAAACCATAGCCTAGATCGGCGATGAGCGGGCGGGCGATAAGGACGCAGATGGCGCCCTTAAGGCAGTCAAGCAGCAGCGTGAGTGCAGCGACCTTGGGGCCGGCCACGCGCAGCGCATTGGTGGTGCCGATGTTGCCGGAGCCCGCCTTGCGAATGTCCGTGTGGTTGAACACGCGGCCCAGGATCAGGCCAAACGGAATCGCTCCGATAAAGAACGAGACCACGGCGCAGATGGCGGCCACCAGAATCGGATTATGCATCCTTTTGCTCCTTCTTCCTAAAGAAGAGTCGAATGGGCGTGCCGGCGAAGTCGAAGGTCGAGCGCATACGGTTCTCCACGTAGCGCTGGTAGGTGTCGTTGACCAGGTCGCTGTGGTTGACGAAGAACGTAAACGTCGGCGGGTTGACGCCCGTCTGGGTCACGTAGTGCATGCGCAGGCGACGCTTGCCGTCCACCACGGTGTGGCCAAACTCGCGCAGGTCGGTGAGGAACGTGTTGAGGCGCGAGGTGGTGATCTTTTGCGAGCGCGTCTTCTCAGCGGCGTCGACCATCGCCCAGATCTTCTCGACGCTACGGCCGGTCAGGGCCGAAATGCGCAGGTACTGGGCCCAGGGAGCCATGACGCCCAGACGGCGGTCGACGGTCTCCATGCAGGCCTCGCGCTTGCGGTCATCGTCGAGCAGGTCCCACTTGTTGAGCAGCACCACGATGGCGCAGCCGCGCTCGATGGCCAAGCCCATGACCTTCTGATCCTGTTCGGTGACGCCCACGGAGGCGTCGACAACGAGCAGCGCCACGTCGGCGCGGTCGATGGCGCGCAGGCCGCGGACCATGGAGTAGTACTCGATGTTCTCGTACACGGTGCTCTTCTTGCGAATGCCCGCGGTGTCGACCATACGGTAATGCTTGCCGTCGCGCTCGACGACGGTGTCGATGGCATCGCGCGTGGTGCCGGCGATGTTGGACACGATGGAGCGGTCGGCGCCCAGGATGCGGTTGAACAGCGAGGACTTACCGGCGTTGGGACGGCCGATGATGGCCACGTTCAGCGCATCGGGGAACTCGTCGGCGATCTCGTCCTCCTCCTCGGGCAACAGGGCCACGATGTCGTCGAGCAGGTCGCCGGTGCCGTGGCCGTGCAGGGCCGAGAGCGGTGTGGGCTCGCCGATGCCGAGCGAATAGAACTCCCAGATGTTGTCATTCTCGCGGTCGGGGTTGTCGAGCTTGTTCACCAGCAGAAAGACCGGCTTGTCGCAGCGTTTGAGCATGCGAGCGACCGACTCGTCCTCCTCGGTGACGCCGGTGCGGCCGTCGACCACAAACAGGATGACGGCGGCTTCCTCGGCGGCGGCGAGGGCCTGGTCGCGGATGGACGTGGCAAAGACGTCATCGCTCTTGAGCGGCTCGATGCCACCCGTGTCGACGATGGTGAACTCGCGGCCGTTCCAATCGGCCGTGTGATACGAGCGGTCGCGCGTGACGCCGCGGGACTCGTGGACGATGGCGTCCGAGGTCTGGGCCAGGCGGTTAACGAGCGTGGACTTGCCCACGTTGGGGCGTCCGACGACGGCGACGATAGGTTTCATCTGCTCTCCTTTAATGGGTAGGGTCAGCGGAAATAGTTGAATTGGCGGGCGTTATGCCAAGGATGTGCTCCAGGGTATCGAGCAGCTCATGCGGCATGGTCGATACCACATGAACCTCGGCGCCGCGACCGGTAAGGCTTGCGAGTAATTCGTCACGATGATACTCGTCAAGGGTCATACCGTCGGCGTTGAACATGAGCTTAGGCACAAAGAGCATAACCCCCGACAGGTCCTGCGGCAGCTGCTCCAAGATGTCGCAGGCGACGATGAGGCCGGTCACGTCCACGTTGCCGCCAAAGTAGCGGTTTTTGATGGCCGTGACGGAGCCGGCGAGACCCTGCGGCGATTCCACAAAACGCGCCACCGTATCGCGCGCGCTGGCGCCCGAGAGGCACAGCAGGCGCTGGCCTCGGGCGGCGATTGCCTTGCGAACGCGGCGCAGGCGCTCGGCATCGGCGGCGAGCACGTTGTCGGTCTCGTCCAGATAGGAGCGGATCATGCCGATGCCGTCGTAGTACTGCGGGTAGCCGTCGTAAAAGTCTGCCTCGGGAGGATCGATGCCGGCGTCCAGATAGAACTCGTCGCTCATCTGGAAGGTGTGGCGGCCAAAGCGCTCATAGGCGCGGTCCTGGAACGGTCGGATCATGGCAATGGTCTCGCGCGCTAGCTCGGGCTTGTCGCTGTAGGACCAGCTAAAACGGTTCTGATGCTTGGTAAAACCGAGCGGCACAATGCCCAGGCTCGTGATTTGCTCGTGCTCCTCGCAAAAGCGCAGGGTTTTTTCCAGCTCCTCGCCGTCGTTCATGCCGGGGCACAGTACGATCTGCGCGTGAATTTCGATGCCGGCGGCCATGATGGTCTCGAGCACGTCCATACCGCGCTGGGCGTTGCGGCCCATCATACGGCGGCGGACGTCGGGGCTCACGGCGTGGACCGACACGTTCATCGGACTCATGTTGCGATCGATAACGTTTTGCACGTCCTCGTCGGTGAGGTTGGTCAGCGTGACGAAGTTGCCCTGCAAGAAGCTTAGGCGATAGTCGTCGTCGCGGATATAGAGCGTGGAGCGGCCGCCCTTGGGCAGCATGGTCATAAAGCAGAACACGCAGGCGTTTACGCAGGTACGCATGCCATCGAAGATGGGGCCATCGAACTCCAGACCCCAGTCCTCGCCGGGAAAGCGATCGAGCTCAACGGGGGTGACGGTGCCGTCGCGCGGGTCGAAAACCTCCAGCTCGACGGTGTCGTCGTCTGCCTCCCAGAGCCACACGATCATATCGGTCAGCTGCTCACCGTTGACCGTGAGTACGCGCATGCCCGGCTCGATACCCACATCCCATGCGGGCGATTCGGGGCGCACGTTCTTAACGAGCGCGCCCTCACCCGGCTCGGGGTCGCGGCTGCGCCCGTAATCGGCCACCTCGGCGGCGTATGCGGGTACGGTCTGGTCCATGATTAGCGGCAAAGCTCCTTGATGCGCGTGACGGCGCGTTCGATGTGTTCTTGCGGGGTGGAGGCTCCGGCGGTGATGCCGATGTGGCGTGCGTTGACAAACCACGCGTCCTCGATCTCGGACGCCTCCTCGATGTGATGCGTGTGCTCGCAGGCATCAGCACAAATCTGCGCCAGGCGGCGGGTGTTGCCCGAGTTCTTGCCGCCCACCACGACCATGCAGTCGCAGCGGCTGGCGAGGGTTGCGGCTGCCTGCTGGCGCTCGCTCGTGGCGGCGCAGATGGTGTTGATCACACGCAGCTCCTGCACGCGCGGGGTGATAGTCGCCACGACCTCGGCGAGGTTCTGCGCGGTCTGGGTGGTCTGCACGACGAGGCCCACCTTGCCCTTGAGCGACAAGGCGTTGGCATCGGCGGCACAGCTCACGACCTGCGCGTCATTACCGGCGTGGCCCAGGATGCCCTCGACCTCGGGGTGGCCCGGCTCGCCCACGACGATCACGCGGTAGCCTTCGCGTACCAGGCGCTCGGCGGCCACGTGGACCTTCTTGACGTAAGGGCAGGTGGCGTCGACGACGTTAAGGCCACGCTCGCGAGCGGCATCGATCACCTGCGGCACCACGCCGTGGGCGCGGATGATCACGGTGCCCGATGCGGCGTCGTCCAGGGTCTCTGCCAGACCGACGCCTGCCTCAGCAAGCTCGCGCACCACGATGGGGTTATGGATGAGCGGACCCAAGGTATGGACCTGATTGCACTCCCCTGCCTGCGGCGCAGCGGCCAGCGCCATATCGAGTGCACGCTGTACGCCGTAGCAAGTGCCGGCGTGGGCGGCGATCTCGATGGTAGGCGCGGTTGCCTGGTCGGACGCGGTCACGGCAGTGTTCGTCACGTTCTCGCTCATGGCTAGAACCTGCCCGGATGTTCGGCGCACAGATCGTCGCGCATCTTATAGACTCGGCCCATTGCCTCGGACTCAAACCAGGCTAGGCGCTCCGTGCGCTTAAGCTCAGCCGGTGCGTCCGAAAGCGAGACGGCCTTGCCAGCACGAATCCAGCACTTCTTGGGACGCATGAGCTTTTTGCCTGCGGGCGTGATGTCGGACCAGCCGCAGATGGCGAGCGGGTTGACGGGCGCCTTGCCCATCTGAGCGATGAGCGCAAAGCCGCCGTGGACCTCGGGCTTGATCTCGCGCGAGCGGATGCGCGTGCCCTCAGGGAAGATCAGGACGTCCTCGCCGCGCTGCAGCGCATGCTGGGCGGCGCGCAGGCACTTCATATCGGCAGTACCGCGCTCCACGGGGATGCCGCCAACGCGGCTAAAAGCCCAGCGCACAATCTTGCTCTTGGCGAACTCGGACTTAAAGATGGGACGAATTCGGCGGCCCCCAAAGAACAGCGCCGTCTCCACGGCCAGCAGCTCGGCCATCGAGGTGTGGTTACAGATGACCACGCTGCCGTGGCCTTCCTGGCGCTCAAACAGCAGGTCAGCGTCCTCGACCTTCCAACGCCACATGAGCTTGGAGAAGGCCCAAAGGATAGCCATGACTACGACGACGGTACCGCGGATGAGCGCCGGGAACTCGGCGTAGGGGGCGTTGTAATAGTCCTCGGGCGTCTGCTTAAACAGGCGCATGGGCTACCTCCTTTGGTTGATGAGGCCCTCGATAATGCGGACGACCTCGTCGATGGTATGGGCGGTGGAGTCGACGTGCACGGCGTCCTCGGCGGGGATGAGCGGGGCGACCTCGCGGCTGCTGTCGAGCTTGTCGCGCTGCTTAAGGGCGTCGAGAGTCTCGTCGACCTCGGCCTCGAGTTGCGCGGGCGTGAGCGGCTGAGCGTCGTTTTGGTGGCGCTGCAGCACGCGGCGGCGGGCGCGCTCGCGCGGGTCGGCGGTCAGGAAGACCTTGACCTGCGCGTTAGGGAACACGACGGTTCCGATGTCGCGACCCTCGGCCACGATATCGCGGTCCTCGGCGGCGCGGCGCTGGTGAATGAGCATGGCGGCGCGCACACCCGGGTAGGCCGAGACCTTGGACACGTTGGCGTCGACCTGTGGGGTACGAATGGCGGCCGAAGCGTCCTTGCCGTCAATGGTCAGGCGCGTATCCTCGCCGGTGCCGTTGGTAAAGCGAATCTCGATCTGCTCGGCGAGGGCGTCGATGGCCGCCTCGTCGTCTAGATCGATGCCGCGGTCGAGCGCGGCGAAGGTGACGGCGCGATACATGGCGCCCGTGTCGAGCTTGTTAAAGCCCAGCTGGCGGGCGATCTCCTTGGCGATGGTGGACTTGCCGGAACCGGCGGGGCCGTCGATGGCGACGATCATGCAATGCTTCCTTTCGATGGTTGACGTGCTGGTATGGTTCGCGGGCGCTGGGGCGCGGCGGGTTGCCTAGCCTGTGTAGCGCTCGCGGTAGGTGTTGCGCTTGGGTGCGGAGCCGTGGCTGCCGTGGTGACGTGTGCGGCTGGCGGTCGTGTCTTGGGGCTTGCCACCGTTGCGCTTGGCGCTCGCCTGCTTGGGCGG
Source organism: uncultured Collinsella sp. (assembly GCA_900549335.1). Lineage (GTDB taxonomy): Bacteria > Actinomycetota > Coriobacteriia > Coriobacteriales > Coriobacteriaceae > Collinsella. The sequence continues at coordinate 5,494 of UROJ01000015.1, read as the reverse complement.
GATGCCACCGGCCTTGAGGATCTGCACCTCGCGGTCGGTGAGCTCGCGCCACGAGCCCTTGGCCACGTCCTTGAGCTCCAGGCCGGCAAAGTTGCAGCGATGCAGGCGGATTACCGGATGGTGAATCTTGCTCAGCATGCGCTTGACCTGGTTCTTGCGGCCCTCGCGGATGATGACCTCCACGGCGGCGGTGCCGGGCTTTACGCCTTGCGGAGCCACGGCCTCTGCCTCGCGCGCGTTGATGACGCGGCAGATCGCCGGCTGGCACAGGCCGTCGTCGAGTTCGATGCCGCGGCGGAGTGGTTCTAAGTCGCGATCGGTCAGGTGGCCGTCCACGAGCGCCTGGTAGGTCTTATAGACATGCTTGCTGGGGTGCAGCAGATCCTGCGACAGGTCGCCATCGGTGGTAAAGAGCAAAAGGCCTGTGGTGTCGCGGTCCAGGCGGCCCACCGGGAAGAGCCCAGGAAAGCGGTCGCGCGGGACCAGCTCGGCCACGCAAGGGCGCTCCTGCGGGTCGCTCATGGTGGTGAGGTAGCCGGTCGGCTTGTAGAGCATCAGGTACACGGCGCCCTGGTTGAGCTTGACGGGCATGCCGTCGACCTCGATATGGTCGCGGTCGACGTCGACCTTGGTGCCCAGCTCGGTCGCGACCTCGCCGTTGACGGTCACGCGGCCGGCGGTCATCAGGTCCTCCGAGCCACGGCGGCTCGCCACGCCCGCGCGCGCCAAAAAGCGCTGCAGGCGCATGGTGTGCGGATAGACGGGCTGGGCGTCGGTTGCGGGTACTGCGCCCACGACGCGCGTCTCCCCTACTTCGTTAGTCCTCGTCATGTAAATCCTCCGAGGTCTCGTCGACGACCAGGTTTTCCAAGTCCTCGACTGCCTCAACATCTTCAACATCGGTATCGAGCAGTTCACGCTCCTCGTCCAGGTCCTCGGCCTGCTCCTCGAGCGTGGACTGAATGCTGCGGCCGCTCAGGCGCTCGCGGATAAACTGACGCGACTGCTCGTCGGGGGCAAACTGCTCCAGATCGGGCAGGTCGCGGGTGGAGCGCAGGCCGAACTTCTCCAAAAAGGCGTTGGTCGTGCCGTAGATGATGGCCTGACCGCGCTGGGGGTCGCGGCCGAGCTCGCGCACTAGGCCCTTGTCAACGAGCGACGCGATGACGCCGTCGGAATTGACGCCGCGGATGCCTTTGACCACCTCGCGCGTGACGGGCTGGTGGTATGCGATGACGGCCAGAGTTTCGAGCGCCGCCTGCGACAGCTTTTGCGTGTCCCAGCTCAGCACGTAGGCCTCGACCACGTCGTGGTAGGCGGGATGCGTAAACAGGCGCCAGCCGCCGGCAACCTCGCGCAGCTGAAAGCCGCGGTTGGCCTCCTCGTACTCAACCTTGAGCTCGGCGAGCAGCGACGCGCACTCACCGGGGGCGATATCCAGTGCGCCGGCGAGCGCGGGCGCACTCACCGGGTCGCTCGACACCAGCAGCAGCGCCTCGAGGGCGCCTTTGAGGCTGTTTGCCTCCAGCGTGGAAAGGGTTGACATGGTTGCGGCTCCTATTCGGTGAGATCGGGGCCCTCGCCGGGCACGTATGCCTCGGCGCCCTCGACGCGGTTGATTTGAATGGTTCCAAAGATCTCGTCCTGGCTCAGCGTGAGCGAGCCACGCTTGGCGAGCTCCAGCATGGCCAAAAAGGTGACGACGAGCTGCTCGGTGGTGGCGTCGCCGTCCAGCAGCTCGCGGAAGGTGCAGGTTTGGTGCGCCATGGTAAAGCGGTCGACTGAGGCCACGGTCAGGTCGAGCGGCACGCGATGCGGCGCCACGTGCTCGGCCTCCAGCAAGAAGGTCTGGCGCTTGCCGTCCAGGTCGGCACAGATAACGGCCAGGCCGCGCAGGGTGATGCCAGCCAGATAGTCGGGCATGAGCCCTAGGAACTCGGGGTCGGGGCCGGCCACACGCGGATGCATACGGCTTTCGGCCTGCATGCGGGCACCGAGGGCCGCAGCCGCGCCTTTAAACTGCTTGTAGGCAATCAGGCGCTGGATCAGGACCTCGCGCAAGGCGTCGCCGTCGAGCGCGCTGAGTTCCTCGAGGTCTTCGTCGAACTCGTCATCGTCGTCATCGACTTTGCGCGGGGCCTCCTGCGGCACCAGAGAGGCAGCCTTGATGTCCAGAAGGGTTGCCGCGACCAGCAGAAAGTCGCTCGCCACGTCCAGGTCCAGCGCCTCGATGCGCTCGGCCTCGGCAAGGTACTGTTCGGCCACCTCGCTGATGGAGATGGCGCCGATATCTACTTTTTGGCGGGTTACCAGCTGCAGCAGCAGGTCGAACGGTCCGCTGTAGACCTGCGTCGACACGCGATACGACATCTTCGACCTCCTTTGACGGCGCCTTCGCGGCGCGGTTTGGGTGCATGTTACGACCGTTTTGCACGGTCGACCTGTAAGTTTACCCTAGATGCCGGCGATTGCGAAGTTGAGCAGCTGCTCAGCAAGCGGATACACGGTAACGTCGAAATAGCGGCCGATCACGTCGATGCCGGTCCACATGGGCAGCAGGTACAGCACCAGGATGAGGATGGGCATGGCGTATTGCTGCAGGTGGTAGTAGTTGTTGAGCGCCTTGCCTTTGAGGAACGGCACGATGATCGACGAGCCATCGAGTGGCGGGATCGGGATGAGGTTGAAGAATGCGAGCGACAGGTTGACCACGATAAACGTGGCGCCGAAGTTCATGATCTGCGACGCCAGGGCAAAGGACATACTGGTGTAGAGGCTGCCGTACGTTGCGTGCATGAGGGCGGCCGCGAGGCACGCGAGTGCGATGTTCGACGCGGGGCCGGCCGCGCTCACCAGGACCTCGTCGCGCTTGGGGTGCTTGAGGTTGTTGAGGTAGACGGGCACGGGCTTGGCGAAGGCGAACACCGGGCCGCCGGCCGCGAGCATGAGCAGCGGCAGGATGATGGTGCCAAACGGGTCGATATGGTTAAGCGGGTTGAGCGACACGCGGCCGCGCGAACGGGCCGTCTTGTCGCCGAGCGCCCAGGCCGCGGCGGCGTGTGCGCTCTCGTGGATCACGATGCCCACGATGACGGCGACGGCGCTGGCGAGCAGGTTCATGATGTAGCTGCTGGACATGGCGCTCCTCTAGCGGACGCGACGCGAGGCGCGCGTGAGCAGGTAGTCGATCACAAACAGGATCACGGCGACGATGGCGTAATCCAAGCGGAACACACCGCCAAAGGGCGACGTGATGACGCCGTAGCCGGCGATGGCGCTCGGCAGGGCGCGCGAAAGCTCGACGACAAAGCCCACGATCTGCAGCTTGGCGGTGAGGCCGCTAAAACACAGCAGCACGGTCATCGCGCTCATAAAAATGCCGCAGATGCGACAGGCGATGGCGATGATGCTCATCGCCACGGCAGCGGCCTTACGAGAGTTCACGCGCGGTCTCCTCTTCGATCTGGGTGGAAAGCTCCAGCCATTCGTCCTCGAGCTTGGGTAGCTCTTGCTTAAGGCCGTTATATTCCCCCAGCGCGGCGTTGAACTTGTCTTGATCGGCATAAAGCTCTTCGCTTGCCATCAATTCCATAAGCTCGTCATAGCGGGCGCGCTTTTTGTCGAGCTCCGACTCGATCTTCTTAAGCTGGTTGCGCACGCCCTTGAGCTTTTTGTTGAGCGCGGCACGGGCCTGGGCCTCGGCGCGCTTTTGCTCCTTGGTCTTTTTGCCCTCGGCCGGCTTGGGGGCGGCGACGGGGGTATCGGCCTGGGCGGCGTTGGCCTTGGTGGACTTCCCTGCGACAGGTGTGCTCTCCCCTGCCGTCTCGGCGGCGGCACGGGCTGCGAGGTCCTCGCGCTTGTAGAGGTAGTAGTCGTAGTCGCCGTCATAGACCGTGACCTTGCCATCGCGGATGTTGATCACGCGGTTGGCCACGGCGCGCACCAGGTGTTCGTCGTGGCTGATCAGCACGATGGTGCCGGGGAAGTTTTGCAGGGCGTTCTCGAGCATGTCCACCGAGTCGATGTCTAGGTGGTTGGTGGGCTCGTCCAGGCACAGGAGCGCTTCGGGGGCCACGAGCATCTTTGCCAGGGCCAGACGCGCTTTTTCGCCGCCGGAGAGGACGCGGACCTGCTTCTCGATGGAATCGTTGTCGCTAAACAGGAAGGCACCCAGCAGGCTGCGCTGCTGCGGCACGGTCCACTTGGGCGTGACGGTGTCGATCTCTTGCAGGACGGTGTTGGACTCGGTCATGCCCTCGAGCGCGTGCTGGGCGTAATAGGCCACGCCCACGTTGGTGCCCAGATCGCGGGTGCCGGTGGTGGGCGGCTCCAGGCCGGCGAGGATCTTCATGAGGGTGGACTTGCCGGCGCCGTTGGGGCCGACGAGTGCCACGTGCTCGCCGCGGTAGAGCTTGAGGTCGATGTTGCTGTAGATGTGCTTGTCGCCGTAGGACTTGGAGACGCCCTCGAGCCCCACGACCATGTCGCCGGAGCGCGGCGGGTCGGGGAACTTAAAGTCGATGTGCTTGTGGCCCTCGGGCAGGATGACAAGCTCCTTTTTGATCTGCTCGATCTTGCGGATGCGCTCCTGGGCCTGGGCGGCTTTGGTGGGCTTGTAGCGGAACTTGTCGACGAAGACCTGCATATGGGCGATGTCGCGCTCCTGGGCGGCGCGCTTGGCGCGCATCTGCTCCAGGTTGTCCTCGCGCTGCTTGAGGTAGCTGCTGTAGTTGCCGGTGTAGGTGGTCACGCGGCGGTTTTCGAGCGCGGCGACGTGGTCGACGCAGGCGTCCATAAAGGCGCGGTCGTGGCTGACGATGAGGACGGCGCCGTCGTAGTTGGCGATAAAGCCGCGCAGCCACTGGACGCTTTCGAGGTCCAGGTGGTTAGTGGGCTCGTCCAGAAGCAGCAGGTCGGGATGGCGCAGGAAGAGCTTGGCGAGCGCGATGCGCATCTGCCAGCCGCCCGAGAACTCGGAGCATGGGCGCTCAAAGTCAGTGACCTTAAAGCCCAGGCCGGACAGGATCTTGCGGGCGTTGCTCTCGAGCTCGTAGCCGCCCAGGTGCTCAAAGCGGTCCTGGACCTGGCCGTATTCGTTGAGGAGTGCGTCGACGTCCTCGCCCTGCTCGGAGAGCTCGGTGATTTGGGCCTGAAGCTCGTTAGCGCGCTCGCCCATGCGGCGGATTTCCTTGGCGGCGGCCATGACCTCGGCAAGGATGGTGGTGTCCTTTTGCTCTAGATTGGTTTCCTGCTCTAGGTAGCCCACCTGGCAGTCCTTGGCGTACTGGACCTGGCCGGAGTCGGGACTGTCGATGCCCATGATGATTTTGAGCATGGTGGTTTTGCCGGCGCCGTTGGGGCCCACGAGCGCGAAGCGCTCGCCGGGGTTGATCTGGAAGGACGCGCCGCTAAAGAGGACGCGTGCGCCGAAGCTTTTTTCGATCTTGTCGACCAGGAGGATCATGGTGCCGCCTTTGACCTTGTGTGCCTATAT
>UROJ01000014.1 GCA_900549335.1 uncultured Collinsella sp. | reverse complement strand
CCCGTGGCTCTACATTGTCTTTTGCTGGCTGATGATCGCCGGTCTTTCTAATGCCGTGAACCTGACCGATGGCCTTGACGGTCTTGCTGGCGGCACCTCCATGATCGCCATGCTCGCCATGGCTGCGATGGCGTTTTTGCACGGAGACGTGAACCTGTCCATCTTCTGCACCGCGTGTGCCGGCGCCTGCTTGGGCTTTCTGTGGTTCAACTGCTATCCGGCGAGCATCTTTATGGGCGATACCGGCTCGCTTGCCCTGGGCGCCGCGTTTGCCTGCACGTCCATCATGACCAACACCGAGGTCGTCTCCCTCATCATCGGCGGCCTGTTTATCGTTGAGACCCTGTCGGTCATGATTCAGGTTGTCTACTTCCACTTTACGCACAAGCGCGTCTTCCTTATGGCGCCCATCCATCATCATTTCGAAAAGAAGGGCTGGGCCGAGACCAAGGTCGTCATCCGTTTTTGGATTATCGCTGCGGCCTTTGGTGCCGTTGGCCTTGCTCTGTTCTTCCAGTTGGGATAGTGGTCTTTCATGCCTCTTGCTGATGTCTTTAGCCTGCTCGTTTTGGGCCAGGGCAAATCCGGTCTCGATGTCGCCCACTGGGCGCTGGCGCATCCCGAGCGCGTAAGCGCCGTTACCGTGTATGGCGGCGGCACCTCTGAGCCCAATGACGCCACGCGCGCGCTCGAGGCTGCTGGTGCGTCGTTTGTCTATGGCACCGAACAGGTCGAGGGCGCCTATGACGTATGCGTGACGTGCCCGGGCATCTCGGAGTTCTCGGGCTTCTTTAAGGCCGGGCGCGAGCATGCCGCCCAGATTATGGGTGAGCCCGAGTTCGCCTATCGCCTGTCGCCCGATAACTGGATTGCCATCACGGGCACCAACGGCAAGACGACTACCACGTCGCTGACTGATTATCTGCTCAAGGCTGCCGGCGAGGCCAGCGTAGCTGTCGGCAACATCGGCGAGCCGCCGGTCAACGAGATTGACGGCCGAGCTCACAACGAGTGGTTTGTGGCTGAGCTCTCGAGCTATCAGATTGCTACGACAACCGAGCTCCACCCTCGCGTGGCGGTGCTGCTCAACATCACTCCCGATCACTTGGGCTGGCATAAGAGCCATAAGAACTATGCGCTTGCCAAGATCAAACTGTTTGACAATATGGTCGATGACGATCTGGCGGTTGTCGACGTCGAAGACGCCGGCATTCACGAGTTCGATGAGTACATCTACACGCCGGGTCGTCGCATCTGCAAGGTCGCTTTTGACGAGCCCGAGGGCGAGGATGCCGCCTTTGTGCGCGATGGCAAGATGATCGTGCGCCTGAAGGGCGTCGAGACCCCGCTCATCGCTACATCCGAGCTCAAGATTTCGGGCCATCACAATGTTATCAATGCCCTGTGCGCTGCCACGGCTGCCCTGGCAGTCGGTGCTGATGTCGATGGTGTCTGCCGCGGTCTGGCTTCGTTCCAGCCGCTCGAGCACCGCGTGGAGCCGTGTGGCGAGATTGACGGCGTGCGCTACGTCAACGATTCCAAGGCGACCAACACCGATGCGGTCGAGAAGGCGCTGACGGCATTTCCCGATGACGACGTGATCTTGCTGCTCGGCGGCCACGATAAGGGCACGCCGCTCACGGACTTCGCGCGCGTTGTTATGGATAACGTACGCTCGGTCGTCTGCTTTGGCGATGCGCGCGAGCGTTTCACCGCCGCTATGGACGAGGCCGATGTCGATGGCGATGTGGATATCGCCCAGGCGGATGACCTGCGCGATGCCGTGGACGTTGCCCGTTCGCTGTCGAGCCGTGGCGACGTGATCTTACTTTCTCCTGCCTGCTCTTCGTTCGATGAGTTCTCGGGCTATGAGGAGCGCGGCCGCGTGTTTAAGGACTATGTGGCCCAGCTTGCCGCTGCGGCGAAATCGCAAATGGAATAGGGGTTGCCGGTGAGAGAGGAGAGCCCCCGACAAGGTATGAGGAGGCCCGACTCGGACCGTGCTTCCTCGCGGCGCAGCACACCGCGTTCCGGTCGCGGCGGGCAGTCGTTCAGTGAGCGCTATATTGCCGGCGTTCCCGCCCGTATCATGCGCCCCCGTTTGATATTCATGGCCTGCTTGTTTACCTTGGTATGCTTTGGCCTGCTGATGGTGTACTCGGCGTCTTCGGTCGAGGCGCTGCACGAGAATGGCTCGGCGACGTTTTTTCTGGGTCGACAGGCCGCGTTTGCCGTGGTCGGTGTTCTGGCGCTGATTGCCATCGTGCGCGTTTTGCCGGACAGCTGGTTTGGGGAGGATGTGCTCAGGATCTTCCTCATCGGCATGATAGGGCTACTGCTTCTGGTGTTCTTGGTGGGCAGCGGCAGCCGTGGCGCCACGCGCTGGCTCAACATCGCCGGTATTCAGTTCCAGCCTTCCGAGTTTTTAAAGCCATTTGCCATTGCGTATTCGGCCATCATGCTTGATCGCTTCTTTTCGCCCGGTGGCGACATCAACGAATTCCTTCGCAAGATGGGCATCTACTTGGGCATTTCGCTCTTTCTGATCTTTATCCAGCCCGATTTCGGTACTGTCCTGATCATCCTGTTGACCCTCATGTGCATGGCGTTGTTTGCGGGTCTCGACCCCAGATTTATCATCGGCGTGCTAATCTTCGGCATTCTCGTGATCGTGATTGCGCTTGTTGCAGAGCCGTACCGTATGGTGCGTATTCAGGTTGCCTTGAACCCTTGGGCCGACGAGTATGGTGACGGCTATCAGGCCACGCTTGCCATCATGGCCTTTGCCTCGGGCGGTCTGTTCGGCCGTGGCATCGGCAACTCAACCATGAAGTACTCGTATCTGCCCGAGGCGCACAATGACTACATCCTGGCCATCATTGGCGAGGAAGTCGGTTTTGTCGGAACCGTGCTGTTCTTCTTGGTGTTTGCGATGCTGATCTATTCGGCGTTTCGCATTGCCGAACAGGCGACCGATCGTCGGGGCGCGCTTATGGCGTCTGGCTCCGCGGTCATTCTCGCGGTGCAGTTTTTGATTAACGCGTTGGGCATCCTCAACGTGTTTCCCATGACGGGCAAACCGTTGCCGTTTATTAGCTACGGCGGCTCTTCGATTATTGTGTCGCTTATGCTCGCCGGTCTGATCCTGCGCGTTTCGTACGAGAGCGCCCGTCGCGATGAGTACGACCGTCGCCGCGAGAGCTTTGCCGTTATGGATGAGAGTACCGCCGGCGTGCCCCACGTGCGCGGCGAGCGATCTTCGCGTAACGGTTTTACCGTCCTGGATGGCTCTGCGACCGAGCCGGCAGCCCGCCCGCGTCAGCGAACGGCGCCGCAAGGTCGTCCTCAGCGCCCCACTCCTCGCAATGCGGGCGGCGGATATAATCGAATCGATTTGAACTCGGACCCGTCGGCGCGTCTGCGCACCGACGACCAGGGACCGCGTGTACGAAGGGACTACCATGACCGATAAAATGACCGTTGCTATTGCAGCCGGCGGCACGGCAGGACACATCAACCCCGCGCTCGCCTTGGCCGAAGAGCTGCGTGACCGTGGCCACCATGTTGTGTTCGTGGGCCAGTCGCGAAAGCTCGAGGGTCGTCTGGTCCCCGAGGCTGGGTTTGATTTTGTGCCCATTACGGTCACGGGCTTCGACCGCTCCCGTCCTTGGACGGCGCTGACCTCGCTGTGGCGTGTCAACAAGGCCAAGCGTGCTCTCGCCAGTCATTTCTCAAAGGTCGGCAAGCCCGATGCCGCCATCGGTTTTGGTGCCTATGTCGAGGTTCCGCTGCTGGGGTGGTGCAAGGGCGCAGGCGTTCCGTATCTGCTGCATGAGCAGAACTCTGTTCCGGGACTGGCCAACAAGATGATGAACTCCCACGCCGCCCGCGTGTGCATCTCGGTGCCGGCAGCGCGTTCGGTCTTTGAGCGCGAAGGTGACCCTGACCACGTGCTCATGACAGGCAACCCCGTACGTCGCTCGGTAATCGAGGGCGATCGCGCTCGCGGCCGCAAGGCACTTGGCGTTCCCGAGGACGCTACGCTGCTGCTCGTCTTTGGCGGTTCACTTGGCGCCCAGCACCTCAATGAGCGCGTGGTTTCGCTCAAAAACGAGCTGCTTTCGCGCAAGAACCTCTATGTGTTGCATTCGACGGGTGCCGACGGCTTTGAGGAGACCGAGCGCGCTTTGGCGCTGACGCCCGAGGAGGCGAAGCGTTACCGCGTCCAGCCTTACATCGACAACATGGGCGATATGCTGGCTGCTGCCGATTTGGCGCTCTCGCGTTCGGGCGCATCGAGCGTGGCCGAGATCGCTGCGCTCGCCGTACCCTCGGTGCTCGTGCCGTATCCGCATGCGACGGCCGACCACCAAACCACCAATGCCCGGTATCTGGTCGACGCCGGGGCCGGCGTGCTCTGCGCCGATGCCGATATCGACGGTTCTGCCTTTGCCGATGAGCTGCTGCACCTGGTCGATGATGCGGTGGCGCGCGAGGCCATGCGTCAGGCGGCGCGTGGTCTGGCTCAGGATAGGGCTGCCGCTCTTCTGGCCGATGCGGTAGAGGGTTTGCGTTAGTTAGACGGGATATCGCCGGTCGCCCTCGCGCTGATGCGGTAGGTGCGGTACAGTTAACGGGTTACAGGCAGTGTTTACGCAAGGAGTACACGAGCACATGGCTGATTCCCAGACTGCAACCTCCGCGCCCGAGTTTAAGAGCGCCCACTTTATCGGTATCGGCGGCGCCGGCATGAGCGGCATCGCCCTCGTTCTGCACGAGCGCGGTTATGCCGTTACCGGCTCCGACCTTAAGACGTCACGTTATATCCGCCAGCTTACGCGCGCGGGTGTGAAGGTGCATGTGGGCCATGAGGCCGCCACGATCGACGAGGTCAAGCCCGACGTGGTAGTTGTCTCCACCGCTATTCCGGAGTCCAACCCTGAACTCGTGCGCGCTCGCGAGCTTGGTATTCCCGTGTGGCCCCGTGCCAAGATGCTCTCTGCTTTGGGCCACGGCTACACCACTGTCGCTGTTGCCGGCACGCATGGCAAGACCACCACGTCTTCGATGTGCGCCACCATGCTCGACCGCATGGGTCTGGATCCGAGCTTCTTGATCGGCGGCATCGTCGAGGGCTATGACACGAACGGCAAGAACGGCTCGGGCGACTACTTTGTCGCCGAGGCCGACGAGTCCGACAGCTCCTTCCTGTTCCTGAACCCCAACGTAGTCATTGTGACCAACGTCGAGGCCGACCACCTCGATCACTACTCGGGTATCGAGGAGATCGAGGCAACTTTCGCCAAATTCATGAGCCTGGTGGGCGAGGACGGCACCGTCATCGTCTGCGGTGAGGACCCGCATCTGGTCGAGCTCGCCAAGTCGACGGGCCGTCACGTGCTTTCCTACGGCTTTGCCGAGAGCAACGACATCGTCTGCATGCACCCGGATGTTAAGGGCATCCAGAGTGACTTTATCGTTCGCTTTGAGGACGGCACTGAGCATGCTGTGGAGATCAAGAGCAATCCCGGTCGCCACAACATGCTCAACGCCACGGCGGTGCTTACCGTCGCCCATGTCCTGGGCCTTGACATCGACGCCGCCGCCAAGGCGCTCTCGAGCTTTGAGGGCGTCCGCCGTCGCTTTACCCACGTGGGCGATATCGATGGCATCACCGTGGTCGATGATTACGGCCATCACCCCACCGAGATCAAGGCGACGCTTGCTGCCGCTTCGTCGCTGGGCTACAAGCATGTCGACGTCGTGTTCCAGCCGCACCGCTATTCGCGCCTGCAGGCCCTGTGCGACGACTTTGCCGATGCATTTGCCAATGCCGATAAACTGCTGCTGATTGATGTGTTCTCGGCTGGCGAGATGCCCATTCCGGGTGTCACCTCCAAGATGCTCGCCGATACCGTGCGCGCCAAGCATCCTGGCAAGGAGGTCGTGTACTGCTCCAGCCGTCTTGAGCTCAATCAGGAGCTCGAGCAGATGGTGGGCGAGGGCGACCTGCTGCTCACTATGGGTGCCGGTGACGTTACGACCGTCGGTCCCGAGTTCATTGAGTATCTGACTGCCAAGAAAGACGCTTAAGTCTAATGGGTCTGTTTAACGCCGTCATGGCGCTCTCGGGCATGATCGACACGGATGTGATCGAGGACGAGCGCCTTGCGCGTCATACGAGCTATCGTATCGGCGGCAAGGCCGACCTCTTTGTGACGTGCCATAGCTATCATGCCCTCCGCCGCGCCGTGGCGGTGCTCGATCGCGAGCAGGTGCCGTGGGTCATCATCGGCAAGGGCTCCAATCTGCTGGTTGCCGATGGCGGTTATCGCGGCGCCGTCATTTCGCTCGGACGTGAGTTTCAGCGCACGGTTGTTGCCGATGACGGTTGTACGCTGACGGTCGGTGCGGGCGTGATGTTTGCGCGCCTGGTCAACGATGCCCTGTCGCGTAGCCTCTCGGGCCTTGAGTTTGCCGTTGGCATCCCTGGTTCGGTCGGCGGTGCGATATCTATGAATGCCGGCACACGGACCGAGTGGATTGGCTCGCTGGTTGAGGATGTCGTAACGTTTGACCCGGCATCCGGTATCAAGCATTATGCGGGGTCCGAGATCACTTGGGGCTACCGCGAATGTAGCCTTCCCCGCAATGAGATCATCCTCGAGTGTGTGCTCAAGCTTAAACCGGCGCCCAAGGCCGACATTCGCGAGCGCATGGAGCGGTACCTGACGAGGCGCAAGCGTACACAGCCCATGGGTCGCGCATCCTGCGGGTCGGTCTTTCGCAACCCGCCTGATGCGAGTGTGGGCAAGCTTATCGAGGATTGTGGATTAAAGGGTTTTTCGATTGGCGGCGCGGAAGTTTCGCCCGTTCACGCTAATTTTATCGTTAATAACGGAACTGCCTCGGCCGATGACGTTGCCGCGGTTATCAGACATGTGCACGGAAAGGTGAGGGAGGCGTATGGCATCGAGCTCAGACCGGAAGTTAAATTCCTCGGCTTCTAGAGCATCGAAACCCACCTTCCGCCGCGCCGGAGGGCGTTCCGGCGCGCCTGCCAAACCTCAACGCAATACCGTCGCGCACTCTAAGTCTGTCGGGCATGCTCGACAGACCAGTCGTCCGGTCGTCGGCTCGCAGCTCGGTAATCGTCCGGCCGCAAAAAAGTCCTCGCGTCCCTCGGTGACGTCAAAGCCTGTTATGTGCGCCAAGCCTGCCCGTCCCATGGCAACTCCCAAGCCCTCGACGGGAACTAAAGCGGCGCGTCCGGGTCGCACGCTGGGCGCATCGAAACCGCGCTCGCTGACATCGGTGTCGGCTACCGCCAAGAAGCCTTCGGGTAAAAAAGGCGTCAACCTGTTGTCTTCACTTGGGGCGATGGCAAATAAAACATCAGACGCCGCTTCTGTCGTTGCAGGCAAAGGCAAAATCGTGGGCGGCGTTCTGGTCGTCTTGGCCGTGCTCGTCGTCGTTGCCATCGTGGTGATCAACTCTGGATTGTTTACCGCCACTGATATTCAGATTCAAGGCAGCGAGCATGTGACGAAGCACGATGCTATCCAGCTGATCGATTTGCCCGAGGGAACGTCGCTTTTTAACGTCGATCCCGACCAGATTACCGAGGACCTCAAGCAGAACCCGTGGGTCTCGGGCGTGGATGTCCAGCGTCAGTTCCCGCATATGCTCATCATTACGCCTATGGAGCGCAAGGTCATCGCAATTGCCTATATCAGCTCCGATGACCTTGCCTGGGCCATCGGGGATGATGACACCTGGATCGCCCCGCTGTCGACGTCGGTCGAAGTGGACGACCAGGGCAACGTCATCACGACAGGGCAGGGCTCAGATACCCTGACCGGCATTGATGCTGCGCTGGCGCTCGCTAAGCACTATGGCGCGGTGTTGTTGACTGATGTCTCGGCGGATGTCGCTCCGGTTTCCGGCCAGGCGGTGAGCTCCAAGGCCGTTAAGGCCGGCTTGGATTATGTGCGTGGTTTTTCGAGCGAGTTCTTGGGACAAGTCAAGGATATTTCCACGCCTTCGGTCGAAGCCATCTCGGCAAACCTCAATAACGGCATTGAGGTGTCGCTGGGTGATTCGGACGATATCGCCAAGAAGGAACGCGTAGTCACCAAGTTGCTTTCGCAGGTAGAGGGCGTAACGTATATCAATGTGCGCTCTCCGGGCAACTACACATTTAGGAATGCTCCGACCTCGTAGCGCTGGTTGATGCTTTGTTGAGGGGCCATACCACGCCGTTTATCTGGTTTGTTTGGTTTTCACGGTCAATTATTTGACTGATACGTTCATAATGTGCAACCATAATACGGTTTACCTTTGCATTTACTTTCAACCTGAAGGTTAATGTGCGCAGGGGTCGACCCATGCTATGGCTATAACCTTTGTTCGGAGGACCGACATGCACGAGACAGAGATCAACAACTACCTTGCCGTCATTAAGGTGGTCGGCGTCGGCGGCGGCGGTACCAACGCGGTCAATCGAATGATCGAAGAGGGCATCCGCGGCGTCGAGTTTGTTGCCATCAACACCGATGCTCAGGCACTCGCGATCTCTGATGCCGATATCAAGGTGCACATCGGCACCGACCTTACCCGCGGTCTGGGCGCCGGCGCCAACCCCGAGGTTGGCCGCAAGGCTGCCGATGAGTCCCGCGACGACATTGCCGAGGCGCTTGCTGGCGCCGACATGGTGTTCATCACCTGCGGCGAGGGCGGTGGCACCGGTACCGGCGCTGCTCCCATCGTTGCCGATATCGCGATGAACGAGGTCGGCGCACTGACCGTCGCCGTCGTGACCAAGCCCTTCACCTTCGAGGGCCGCAAGCGCAAGAAGAGCGCCGAGGAGGGTATTAAGACCCTCTCCGATTGCGTTGACACCATGATCGTCATCCCCAACGATAAGCTGCTCGACATCGCCGAGAAGAAGACTACCATGCTCGAGGCCTTCGCGATTGCCGATGGCGTCCTTTCCCAGGGCACCCAGGGCATCACCGACCTCATCACCGTCCCCGGTATCATCAACCTGGACTTCGCCGATGTTAAGACCATCATGAAGCAGGCCGGTACCGCCATGATGGGTATCGGTACCTCTTCTGGGGATACCCGTGCCGTCGACGCTGCCCAGCAGGCCATCTCCAGCCCGCTGCTCGAGAGCTCCATCGATGGTGCCACACGCGTGCTGCTCTCCATCGCCGGTTCCAAGGACCTGGGCATCCAGGAGATCAGCGACGCCGCCGACGTTGTCGCCAACGCCGTCGACCCCGAGGCCAACATCATCTTCGGTACCGTTGTCGACGAGTCCCTGGGCGATCAGGTGCGTATCACCGTCATCGCTACGGGCTTCTCCGACTCCAACGTCAACCGTCAGGACGAGCTCTTTGCCGCTCAGCAGTCTCAGAGCAAGGCCGCTGCTTCCGCTGAGCCGCAGCGCACCGCTCCGGCCACCAGCCCGGCTCAGGCCGCTCCGACCCGCAACGTCGGTGGCACCGAGCTTCCTAACTTCGGCAACGATCAGTTCGAGCTTCCCGACTTCCTGAAGCGCGGTAGCTTCTAAGTCGTTCTTTGCATTGTTGTGCACAGGGGCGTGTCCGTATGGACGCGCCCTTTTTATTTCGACTTTGTAAACTAGAACCTCCAATCTCTTTACGTTCCCTTTACGATTGCCTCCAGCGCAGCAGGTATCCTTTTAGAGAAGTATGACAGCCGTATAAACGTGGGCTGTAGCGGCGATGCCGCGGTACTTGTGTTATTAGGAGGCTTTAGTATGGCAGCACGTGCGGACAACGTTTCGCGTGTCGACCATGATGGAGTTACGTTGGTGGAGGGCGCGACATCCGATGTCCGCTTTGCCTTCACCGAGCGCGCCGGTGGTGTTTCCGAAGATGCGTACTCCTCGCTTAACTTGGGCTCGCATGTTGGCGATGACCCCTTTGCTGTTCAAGAAAATCGTCGTCGCGCGCTCGAGGCTATGGGTGCCGCCGAGTGCGAGCACAACCTGCTCGTTCCCAATCAGGTCCATGGTGACCATATCGTTGCGGTGACCTCGAACGGCGCCGATGACCTTGAGGACGTCCGCGAGCAGATTGCCGAGGGCTGCGATGCCATCGTCTGTACGGCGCATAACGTGCCCGTGCTGCTCTGCTTTGCCGACTGCGTTCCCGTGGTGCTGGTGGCCCCTGGCGGATTTGCCGTGGTGCACTCCGGTTGGAAGGGTACGATTGCACGTATTTCCGCCAAGGCGTGCCAGGCGCTTTGCGATGCTGCCGGCTGCGATGCGAGCGACGTTTCCGCCTATATCGGCCCCCATATCTTGGGTGACGAATATGAAGTATCCCAGGAGCTCATGGATCGCTTTGCCGCCGAGTTCTCTTGCATCGATGCGAGTACCTCTCGCATGCTCGATCTTTCCGCTGCCATTTGCGAGGCGCTGGTAGATGTCGGTGTCGACGCGGATAATATCGTGGATACCCAGCTTTCGACTGTGCGTCAGAATGACCGCTTTTATTCCTACCGTAACGAGGACGGCGCCTGTGGGCGCCATGCTGCGATCGGCGTGATGCTATGAGAAAGATCGTATCGATCCTGAGCGCCGCTGTGCTTACGCTTACGCTGTGCGCCTGTTCTTCGGGATCTTCTACCTCTTCCATTACTGTCGCCGGCTCCACGACCTGCCTTCCTATCGCCGAGATTGCGGCCGAGGGCTTTAAGGAGGAGACCGGCATCGACGTGCTCGTTTCCGGTTTGGGTTCTTCCGCTGGCATCGAGGCCGTCAGCGCTGGCACGGCCGATATCGCCAGTTCCTCCCGTGGACTCAATGCCGACGAACAGGATCTGGGCCTGACTCCCATCGTCATTGCCCACGACGGTATCGCGGTCATCGTGAACGACGATAACCCGGTCGATAACCTCTCGACCGAGCAGCTCCGCGATATTTACGCCGGCAAGATCACCAACTGGAAAGAAGTCGGTGGCGAGGACCTGAGGATTCAGGTTATCAACCGAGATGAGGCGTCCGGCACGCGTGAGGCCTTTCGCACCATCGTGATGGACGGCACCCCCTTCGATCGCCGCTCGGCCGTTCTTTCGGGCACGGGCCAGGTGCGCGACGTGGTATCTCGTTCGCGCGGTGCCATTGGCTACATTTCGCTGGGCTTCGTCGATAGCCTCAACGCCAAGACCTCGGTCAAGGCCGTCTCGGTCAATCATGTTGAGGCGTCCGAGAAGACGGTCGCGAGCGGCGGCTATCCCATCTCGCGCGACCTTTACTTCTTTGTTAAGGGTGCGCCTTCGCAGCAGGCGCAGGATTACATCGACTACGTGACGTCCGAAAAGATGGACAAGCAGATTCGCGAGGCGGGCTTTATCCCCGTCACCAACGACGAGAAGGGGAGTGAGTAGCATGGAAGCACAGGAAAACTCCCAGACTGAGCAGAATGCTCAGGCACCCAAGAAGCGCGAGCTGGCTCTCGTATCGCGCAGTACCTATATCAAGGAGAAGGCGCTGCAGTGGATCTTCTTTGCCTGCGCGTTCTTGGCGGTCGTTACCGTCATCCTAATTTTTGTCTTTACCACGTACTCGGCGCTGCCCGTCTTTACTGACATCGGTCTGGCGGACTTCTTTAGCTTTACGTGGGCGCCCTCTGAGGGCCACTACGGCATCATGTCGCTGCTTGCCGGCTCAGGTCTGGTGACCGTCGGTGCGCTCGCCATGGGCGTGCCGCTAGGTGTGGGTACGGCCGTATACCTGGTCGAAATCGCCGGCAAGCGCGTGCGCAAGCTCATCAGCCCTGCCGTCGACCTGCTGGCGGGCATTCCCTCCATCATCTACGGCTTCTTTGGCATGGTCATCATCCGTCCGTTTATCGCGCAGCTGACCGGCGGCCTTGGCTTTGGCGCACTGACAGCGTGGTTCGTGCTCGCCATCATGATCGTCCCCACCATCACCACGCTCACCATCGATGCCCTCAATTCCATTCCCATGGGTATTCGCGAAGCTTCCTATGCCATGGGCGCCACCAAGTGGCAGACCATCTACAAGGTCGTGCTGCCGGCCGCCAAGCTGGGCATTGTGGACGCCGTCGTTTTGGGCATGGGGCGCGCCATCGGCGAGACCATGGCCGTGCTCATGGTCGTGGGCAATGCTCCGGTCATTCCCGATAGCATCGCGAGCCCCATCTCGACGCTCACGAGCCAGATTGCGCTCGACATGAGCTACTCCTCGGGCTTGCACCGTTCGGCGCTCTTTGGCATGGGTGTGGTCCTGTTTATCATCTCCGCCGCGCTGGTGGGCATTGTCCGTCTGATTTCCAAGAAGAAGAGGGGGTAGGCTATGTCCGATTCCGTTGACACGACGGTCGATACGACCTCGTCGCGCGAGCGCATCAAGCGTGCCCTTTCCCACGGCAAGAAGGGCCGCATCAACAAGGACCTGTCCAACAAACTCATGCTCGGCGTGTTCCGCGTTGCGGCCTATATCACTACGCTGGTGTTGGTCGCCATTATCGCCTACGTGGTCATCAACGGCTTGCCGCATATCTCGCTTGACTTTATCTTTGGTTGGCCCCAGGGCGTCAACGCCGAAGGCGGTATTTGGCCCACGATCGTCTCGACCATCTACGTGACGGTGCTTGCCATGCTCATCTGCACGCCGATTGCCGTGCTGGCGGCCGTCTATCTTGCCGAATACGCCAAGCAGGGTAAGGTCGTCGAGCTCATTCGCTATGCTGCCGACGCTTTGGCCTCGGTGCCCTCCATCGTTATGGGCCTGTTTGGCTACGCCTTGTTTGTCGAGGCCATGGGCTTGGGTCTTTCGATGGTCTCGGCCGCTTTGGCGCTCGCGCTCTTGATGCTTCCCATCGTCATGCGCACCACCGAGGAGGCCATTCGCGCCGTGCCGCGCTATATCCGTTGGGGCGCGTACGGCCTGGGCGCCACCAAGTGGCAGGTCGTCTCCAAGATCGTGCTTCCTTCTGCCTTTGGCCGTATTGCCACGGGTATCGTCCTCGCCATCGGCCGTGCCATCGGCGAGACCGCGGTGGTGCTCTACACCATGGGCCAGGCCATCAACCTGCCTATTTCGCCGCTCGATTCCGGTCGTCCCATGACCGTTCACCTCTATTTGCTTGCCAACGACGGCATCAACATGAACGCAGCCTATGGCACCGCGCTCTTGCTGATGGTGATCATTCTGGCCTTCAACCTGTTTGCGCGCTTCCTGTCGCGCAAGCGTCGCTAGTTAAGGAGTCCCATGTCCGTTTATCAGTCCGCTCCCACGCTGGAGCAAGCGGCCATTACGGCCAAGGATTTCAACTTTTGGTACGGTGACTTTCATGCGCTGACGGGGCTTGACCTCAACATCGCCAAAAACGCCATCACCTCCTTCATTGGCCCTTCGGGCTGCGGCAAGTCGACGTTTTTGCGCTGCATCAACCGCATGAATGACCTGATCGAGGGTACGCGCGTCGAGGGCACCATGACGCTCGACGGCAACGATATCTATGCCGAGGGTGTCGACCCGGTCGATCTCCGTCGTCGCGTGGGCATGATCTTTCAGCAGCCCAACCCGTTTCCCAAATCCATCTACGAGAATGTCGCCTTTGGCCCTCGTCTGCAGGGCGTGACTAGCAAAAGCGACCTCGATGACATCGTGGAAGAATCGCTCAAGCGCGCCAACCTCTGGAAAGAGGTATCCAATCAGCTCAACAAGGATGGTTTGGCGCTCTCGGGCGGTCAGCAGCAGCGTCTGTGCATCGCGCGCGTGCTTGCGGTGCAACCCGATGTCCTTCTGATGGACGAGCCCTGCTCCGCCATCGACCCCACGTCCGTCTCTAAGGTCGAGGATCTGATGGCCGAGCTGGCGCCCGAGATGACGATCATCATCGTCACGCATTCAATGCAGCAGGCAGCTCGTATTAGCGACTACACCGCATTCTTCTTGCAGGAAGTTGCCGGCGAGCCCGCCACGCTCATCGAGTATGGTCAAACCGACGCCATCTTCACCAGCCCGGTGGACTCGCGGACGGAAGACTATATCACCGGCCGCTTTGGCTGATCGGTGCGACTAGTCCCAAGCCGATCGGACCTGGTCCGGTGCGT
>UROJ01000013.1 GCA_900549335.1 uncultured Collinsella sp. | reverse complement strand
TGAGACAGTAATGCAGCAAGCCACTGACCACCGCGTTAAGAGGTTCGTATATGAGAGGAGGCCCCGTGAACGCCTTTGACCGCTACGCCCCGTTTATCCAAGACTTCATCTACTCCCACGATTGGGATAGCCTGCGCTCCATTCAGGTTGCGGCAGCAGATGCCATCTTTAACACACAAGACAATGTGCTCCTGACGGCATCCACGGCATCCGGCAAAACCGAAGCGGCCTTCTTTCCCATCCTGACCGAGTTTTGGGAGAACCCGCCCGCAAGCGTTGGCGCCCTCTACATCGGCCCCCTCAAGGCACTCATCAATGATCAGTTCGTCCGTCTCAATGACCTGTGCGAAGAGGCCGACATCCCCGTCTGGCACTGGCATGGCGACGTCTCGCAATCGCACAAAGCTAAGCTCATCAAAAAACCGAGCGGCATCTTGCAGATTACGCCCGAGTCACTCGAGGCGCTCTTAATCCATAAGCACATGGCGATCCCGCGCATGTTTTGCGACCTACGCTACGTGGTCATCGATGAGGTCCACTCGCTCATGCGCGGCGATCGAGGCGGGCAAACGCTCTGCCTTATCGAGCGACTCTCGCGCATGGCCGGCGTGCAGCCTCGCCGCATTGGCCTTTCGGCCACCATCGGGGACCCGGAACGCACGGGTGCCTTTCTCTCACAGGGAACGGGGCGCAACTGTGTTATCCCCCGCTTTGAAGAACCGCACCGCGTATGGCGCATCTCCATGGAGCACTTCTACAACTCGGGCCCCCAGGCACAGCAGCGGGGATTCATGGGCACAGGTCCTCAAGAGGCCGAAGTGCTCGCGTGCGAGCGCATCGAGGCAGCGGCATCCGCGGCGCTGCCGGCCGGTGCTCAAGACATGCGTCACAGCGGACAACTCACGCAAGAGGAGCGCCGCCAACGTCGCGAGCAGGCACGGGGCAAGGCTGCCCCCAAGGACCGTCGCACTTCCTCAACCCCCGAGGGCGAAGTCGACATCCCGCAGGCAACCGAACAGGCACTGCTCAACCCCACCGACACCGCACCCGACAACGCCGACCCCGGCATGGGCTACATCTTTGAGCATACCCGCGGCCGCAAGTGCCTGGTCTTTGCCAACTCGCGCGAGGAGGCAGAGGCCGTGTGCTCCATGTTGCGCAGCTACTGCGAGAGCCGGCACGAGCCAGACCGCTTTCTAATCCATCACGGCAACCTTTCGGCATCGCTGCGCGAGACGGCCGAGGAGCTCATGCGCGACGAAGAGCAGGCGCAGACGACCGTCACCACCTCCACGCTGGAGCTCGGCATTGATATCGGTCGCCTGGAGCGCGCGTTCCAGATTGACGCGCCGTTTACCGTCAGCTCCTTTTTGCAGCGCATGGGGCGCACAGGCCGTCGCGACCTTCCGCCCGAGATGTGGTTTGTCATGTGCGAGGAAGAACCCGAGCCGCGCACGATGATGCCCGAAACGATACCCTGGAAGCTCCTGCAGGGCATCGCACTCGTACAACTCTATCGCGAGGAAAAGTGGGTCGAGCCGCCCGAGCTCGATCGACTCCCCTACAGCCTGCTCTACCACCAGACCATGTCGACGCTCGCCAGCACCGGCGAGCTCACGCCGGCCGAGCTTGCTCAGCGCGTGCTCACGCTCAGCTATTTCCACCGCGTCTCGGCCGATGACTATCGCGTACTGCTGCGCCACCTCATCAAGATCGACCACATCCAGGTCACCGAGGGCGGTGGGCTCATCGTGGGTCTCGCGGGCGAGCGCATCATTAACAACTTTAAGTTCTACGCTGTGTTCCAGGAAAACGAGGAGTTCACCGTTCGCAGCGAGTCGGCCGAGTTGGGCACGATCGTCAATCCGCCACCGCCCGGTGAGCGCATCGCCATAGCCGGGCACTGCTGGATAGTCGAGGAAGTGGACTGGAAGCGACACACCGTCTTTGCCACGCAAGTCAAAGGTCGTGTGCCGGCATACTTTGGCGACTGCCCCGGCGACATTAACACGCATGTACTCGAGCGCATGCGCAAGGCGCTCAACGAGCACGCGGCATATCCGTACCTCATGGGCAACGCACGGGCACGCCTTGCACAGGCTCGTCATACCGCCGAGATTTCGGGTGCGGGGACCAAACCGCTCATCAACCTGGGTGGCGACACCTGGGTGCTCTTCCCCTGGTTGGGCAGCTACGCCTTTCTGGCGCTCGAACGTATGCTCAAGATTAAGTGTGCCGCGGAGCTGGGCCTTCGCGGGCTCGATCCGTCGCGTCCATACTTTATGCAGTTTAAGATGAAGGCCGACGAGGAGACGTTCTTTGAGGTGCTCGCAGCCGAGGCCGAAAAGGACTTCGACCCCATCGAGCTCGTCTATCCCGGCGAGGTGCCTTACTTTGATCGTTACGATGAGTTCGTTCCCGAAGAGCTCGTGCGCAAGGGCTTTGCCGAAGGCGTGCTCGACATCGAAGGCATGAAGCAGCGCGTTCTCGGCTGGCGCGACCACGCCTAAGACCAGTCTTTTTTGGGACGGGGCTTGTTGAGCTACTTTGGGCATGACCAAGAAGTAGCTAAAAGAGCCCCACCACAAACAGACTGGTCGCAGGGAGACGTGCTAGTCGTGGAGAGCAGTGCCGAGGAAGTCGGTGTCGAAGGGCACAGCTTCGGCAAAGACATAGTCGCCGTCGCTGGCGATGAGCAGGTAGTTTTCCTCGCCGCCGAACTTCGCATCGCCACATGGGACCACCCAGGCATGGGCGAATACCTCGAGTGCCGTGGCAGCGCAGTCGCGCAGGAACGTCACGTCGCTCCCCTCGTTTGCGCTCACGATATTGGCGACGTAGACGCCACCAACATTTAGGCTGCCCCGCACTAAACGCAACGCCTCAACCGTCGCCAACTCGCGTACGGGCTCGGCACCGCCAAAGCAATCGCTCACGACCGCGTCATAGCGACGATGGCCCACGCTCGTCACACCCAGATACGAGCGAGCCTCAGCGGTTATCACCCGCAGGCGATCGCCCGCCGCGCGCTCCAGCTCGTCTAGGTAGAACCAGCGGCGCGCCAGGCGCGTAATCTCTCCGTCATACTCGATGACGTCCATGCGCAAGCCCTCGTGCGACATCAGGGCGAATTTAGGATAGGCAAACCCGCCGCCGCCCAGCATAAGAATGCGGTCGATACCGTGACCATAAGCGTCGCGCATCGCATCCTCGGCCTCAAACACGTCGTTAAACGCGCGATAGTACGCAAAGACGGGCTCCGCCCAGCGCTCACCAACGTAACTCGCGCTTTGGTAGACGCCGCCTTGCACCAATACGCGGACTTCGTCGCCGCCCTCGTCGTGCACGCGTTTCACACGCGCCAAGCCATTGCGGGTTCGCGCAACCTGCAGACAGGCAGCACGAACAGCGACAGCGGCCGCACCAAGCGCCGCGGCTCCCAGAGCAACGCCGGCAACGACGCCGGCAGAAACACTCGGCTTGTTCATCTAGAGCTCCTTTTGCAGATAAAGGCCATGGTCATAAAATCCAAGATGGCGATAGTACTCGCGCGTGCCAATCGCGCTAATCACGTTGATACGCGCATAACCCGCATCCCGGGCAATCTCGCACGCACGCTCTACGAGCAAACGCCCCAACCCGTGATGTTGCGCCGCCTGGCCCTGATCGCCCACGCGCGCCGCCATGCCATACACGTGCACCTCGCGAATCATCGCCTCGTCCGGCGTCGTCGGCAACTCGTCCGCATGTGCGGCAACAAACGAATGGTCGGGCAGCGACAACCGCAAAAAGCCCGCGATCTTGCCCCGCGGCGTCACCCACTGCAAAAAGCGCTCGTGAGTCACCGGCGTCTCGTACGCCACTTCCTCATCAAGAGAAAGCTCATCCAAGTCGGCACCCGCGGTACTGATCTCGCGATAGCGAATCTCGCGCACCACTGTGCCTTCTCCACGAGCCGCCAAGCGATTCTCGACGAGCTGACGCAGGTTGGGCTTCTTGTTGCCCACCATGATGTCATCGGAGCTAAAGTCGCGGATCATGCGACTGATGCGGCAGAACGCCGGCGTCACCACGATGTCATCGGCCAGTACATCGAGCAGCTCCTCCTCGGTATAGGGACGCCACTTGCCACGCTCATAGCAGCCCACCAGACGCGAGCCCTCGATGAGTGCACACGGATAGACTTTGACCTCGTCGGGCATAAAGGCCCCCTCGGTCACAAAGCGCTCGTAGTCGCGCTTGTCCCCTTCGGGCGTGGCGCCCAGCAAGTTGAGCATAAAATGCGCGTGAATCTTAAAGCCAAACAGGCGCGCAAGCGAAAACGCCCGCTCGATCTGCGCCACCGAAATGCGCCGCTCGTTGATATCGAGCAGGTGCTGGTCGAGGCTCTGGATGCCCATCTGGATCTTGGTGCAGCCCAGGCGGCGGATAAGCGTGAGGGCCTTCGGCGTTACGGCATCGGGGCGCGTCTCGATAACGAGTCCCACCACGCGATGCTTCGCCGTCTCGTTGATGCGCTGTTGACGTTCAAGCTCCTCCATCGTTGCCGTCTGCCACTCGGCGACTTCGCCCCACGGCGTACCGGGGCCGTACAGACGACGCACCGCACGGTTGTAGCCGCCCACGGCAGCATCCACACGCCCCTGGTCGTCGGCAACGCCGGCAGCAAGCTCGACCTCGTCTGTCGCAATGCCGGCTGCCCGATAGCGCTCGCGACGCTCCGCTACCACCGGCGGCAGGGCATCGGCGGGAGCGTCATCGAGCAGGCGCCCCGCCTCGGCACGACTGATGCCCGGACGCGCCAACATGGGGTTTGCCGCCACGCCGGCGACGGCATCGTCATTGAGCGCACGGAAAAGCTCCGACATAAACCACGTCTGATACCCTTCCGGATAGTCGCTCCAGGTGCCACCGAGCACGATGAGCTCTATCTTATCGGTCGCATGCCCCATCTGCGAAAGCGCCGTCAAACGGGCGCTCACCTGCAGATATGGATCGAAGCAGTTTTGCTCTGCACGGGCGCACGCCGGCTCGGCGTGCAGATAGCTTTTGGGCATGCGCAGGTCGTTGGGGCAAAACAGGCAATCGCCCGAGCACGGCCACGGCTTGGTGATGACGGTAATGGTCGCTACGCCCGAAGCCGTGCGACGAGGCTTCATGCGTAGCACCTGCAGCAGTTGACGCTCTAGCTCGGCGTCGACATTCCATACCGTCCAACGAGCCGGCTCCTCGCGCTTCACCCGCTGGTAAAACGGCAGCAGGCGACGCTTGGCCAGATCGCGCTTGTCGGCACCCTCACGGCGTGCCTCGGCATGTATCAGTTTGACGAGCGCTTTGTCGTCCACGGTCTCGCCGCGACGCAGAGCCTCGAGTATGTTCAAGATAATCTGTTCCATGCCCCCATTGTAAAGGCAAAGGCGCCGAAGCCAATCTCGGCTTCGACGCCTTCACCAAACAGCGCGTCTATATCTTCGCCTAGGCTTTCGTCTGCCTCACTACTCCGAATCAAACGACATGTCGCCCGAACCGACCTCAAAACGATACGTGGCAGACTTATCGCCGTTATCGAATTCAAGATTCAAAACGGTCTCGCCGTCGTAGCCAAGCGGAAGGAAATCGCTCTCGAAGTCGCCGCTGCCCAAGGTGAGGCTCGCCTTAAAGCCCGTCGAGTTCGGAACCGTCATCTCCACATCGCCCGAGCCCACGCTCACGTCCATCGACTTCGCGGGGGCCTGGTAGAGCTCGAACGTCACATCGCCCGAACCGACCTCGGCATTCAGGGTATCGGTCACGGTACCCGTAAACTCGACGTCTCCCGAGTCCAAAGTCAGGTTGAGGTCATGACACGCAATGCCCGCGACCGTCAGATCACCCGATCCCACATTCGCTGTGATGCCCACCATGTTATCGGCAACATCGCGCGGCAGTTCGACGGTAACCGTGCGGTCAATGGCGCGCTCGTCATCGCAATCGAACTGGCGAATCTTGAGCGTAGAACCCTTGATTTCGGCCAGGTTCTGGGTTGCCGCATCGAAGGCAACGGTCCCCGTTGCCACGCGACCGCTTTCAATTACGCGCACTGGCCCGCCGGAGACGTGTTTGACCTCGACCGTGCCCGACGTCACGTCCAAATCAAGCGATGTGAACGCGTCGGCATCAAACGTTTCGCTCGAAAGCTGTTGAGGCCGAGCGGAATAGTTACCGCTATCCAAAAGATCGTCCTCGTCAAGCGCATCGTCCATACCAGACAAGCCGGATACAACATCGTCGAGATCCCACGGACCATCAAAATGAATCAATGTCCGCGAAACGCCAAAGACAAGCCCAACAATGAGCACAAACGCTCCGATGCCAACACCCAGGCGTACCTTGGATTCATGCGAAAGCTTCATCATTCGTCACCCTCTTTGGCACATGGCTCAGCGGTGGTCGTGGTAGCCACGTCAGCATCGGGTTCCGCAGAAGCATCCTTCCCCTGGGCCTTGATCGCCACCGACGCCGGACCAACCTGAATATCCCCGCGCGCCCAATCACCATCGAGCGCACGCGCCACCCAGTGATAGATGGGAATCGTAAAGAAGATCAGCGCGGCAAAGGGGCCGGCACCAAACAGGAACATCAGCAAAAAGAACA
This sequence comes from uncultured Collinsella sp., assembly GCA_900549335.1. Classification (GTDB taxonomy): domain Bacteria; phylum Actinomycetota; class Coriobacteriia; order Coriobacteriales; family Coriobacteriaceae; genus Collinsella. The sequence continues at coordinate 8,025 of UROJ01000013.1, read as the reverse complement.
GCAGCCAGCACACGGCCCAATACGGGAACGACTGGAACGGGCCCTTCACCGGAGTCGAGCCAACCGCGGTGCCACTCGTCGCCTGCGCCGTAGCGGCATTGGCGGCCTGCGCACTCCAGCTTGCCGCCTGCGCCGCCTTGGCTGCGGCATCACTTGCCTGCGTAGCTGCCTCCGTGGCGCGTGCCGCCGCCTCATGGGTGCGAGCACGCTCTGCCGCCTCGGCCTCGCGCTGACGGGCGCGGTCCTCGTTCTCAAACTCGATATCGTCCTCGATCTCGTCGCTCGGATTGAGCAGCTCGTCCAGGCTCACGCCATAGAGTTTGGCGAGCGAGATCAGGTTCTCGGTATCGGGCGAGCTCTCCGCGCGCTCCCATTTACTGACTGCCTGGCGCGACAGCCCCAGCTTTCGCGCCAGCCCTTCTTGGCTAAAACCCTTGCTGCGACGAAGGTCGGCGAGCCGCTGCGCAGTTTCTACATTCATGGTTCCTCCTATGTGATGCCAGCCGTGCCGCCGGACCGTTTTTGTTCTTAAGGCGCCTTGCACAGTTAAAAATCTATCCGCCACCGCCAAGAGCATGCCACCTATTCTAGTGAGATTTTTGACAACCGGCGGTTGCGGGCACATATGAGCTGCGGAAATGTGTCCAAACAAAGCAATGACCCGTAGCTTGGTTGTCCCCGTTGCGGCGTTAACGGTAGTATGGTCGTACTGTTTATTCCGCACCGCCAACGGAGGGAGTCCCGCGCCGTGAACCGCGATTTCGCCTCATCGCTCATCCAGCTCAACAACACGTTCTATCGCGAGCACTCCGCCTCCTTCTCCGATACGCGCCAGGCCCCGTGGCCCGGCTGGGTACGCACCATGGACATCGCGCTCGGGCAGCTCGACGTCGCCACGATCGAGCATCCCGTCCGCGTCTTCGATCTCGCCTGCGGCAATATGCGATTCGAGAACTTTGCAGCCGGCGGCGCACTTGCCGCCAAGGGTGTCGACGGCGCAAACCCCTCGGCAGATGCCAGCTGCCCGTTTGAGTTCTATGGCGTCGACTCGTGCCAAGACCTGGCCATCGATGCACATGGCCACGCGCTTCGCATTCCCAACCTGCACTTCCAGGAACTCGACGTGCTCGACGCCCTCATGAAGCTCAACCCCGCCGAAACACCCGACGTGCTTTTCGACGCCCCGCTCGCCGACATCTCGGTCTGCTTTGGCTTTATGCACCACGTGCCGTCGTGCGAGTACCGCGTACGCGTGCTCGACGCCCTGGTGCGGCAGACGCGCCCGGGCGGCATCATCGCCATCAGCTTTTGGGAGTTTATGAACGATGAGCGCATGGCGCGCAAGGCCGTTCGAGCCGAAGCCCGTGCCGAGCTCACCCCGCCGTTTGAGGGTTACGATTCCGCGCAGTTTGAAGCCGGCGACCACCTCATTGGCTGGCAAAACGACCGCCACGCCTACCGCTATTGCCATCACTTTGACGATCAGCAGATCACCGACCTGGTGCGCGGCGTCCGTACGTTCTACAAGAGCGGCGAGGTCCCCGTGCGCGAGCTTGAGCGCTTCCATGCCGATGGTCGCAGCGGCGAGCTCAACCGCTATGTAATCCTCAAGCGCCTGTAGGCACCGACGACTCGCCGCCGGGCCGCACCACATCTTTCGGGCAAACTATGCCCACCCTTTTTTCAACCCATTGACGGAACGCGCAGCTATGCGTTCCATACTTATGACCAAGGAGCCTCATGGGAGCCGTCCACGTTCGCACGCCTAAGAACTTTGTGCTCGAGGAGCGCCTGGAGCGCTACGTCGATGCGATTGAGACGAACCCTGAAATCTATGCCGGAGATTGGCGCGAGGCCTGTGCGCCAGTTGGCAGCAAGCCCTTTGAACACCTTCACCTGGATCTTGGCTGTGGCAAGGGAACGTACCTTGTAGAGCGCGCGGCCCACGAGCCAAACACCCTCTTTATCGGTATGGACCAGGAGCCCATCTGTATCGCCTATGCCGCGCAGAAAATCTGCGAGCAGGAACTGACCAACGCACTCGTCCTGCCCCGAAGCGCCGCATCGCTGCCGCAGCTGTTTGCCGCAGGCGAGCTCGATGCCATCACCATCAACTTTCCCACGCCGCAGCCCAAGGCCAAGTACGCCAAAAAACGACTCGTCCATGTCGACCATCTGATGCTCTACCGCCCGCTCTTTGCAGCCGGCACCACCGTCACGCTGCGCACCGACAGCAAGCCATTGCGCGACTACGCCCTGGGGCAGTTTGCCTCGGCCGGCTACGACACGCTTTGGGTAAGTGACGACGTTCGCCGCGACCATCCCGAGCATCCCGAGACCGAATATGAATGTCGCACGCGCGAAATGGGCGCCGCTGTCTATGGCATCTGCGCCACACCCGGCACGCAGCCAACCGACGAACAGCTCACAGTAGGACGCGCGCAGGAGCAAAGCCTTGCCTGCTACCTGCCCGATAACCTCGATGAGCTCACCTATGTACCTCTGGGCATGGAAGAAGCCGTCGAGAACTTTAGAAACCGCGCCCGCAAAGGCAAGAAGCGCCTGCCGCAAGAGCACTAACTTCAAGCGCCCATTTCCTGCATTTTCTCGCGCGCTGGCACCCCGCGGCGCCGCTACGCCATAATAGTTGGCGGACAATCGCGAGAGAAAGCAACCACATGGCACAGACCACGACAGATACCGCTGCCAGCACCGTTTCCGGTGCCGGGGCCGCCAGCTCATTCTCGGGCGGCACGGGAACCGAAGCCGAGTTTGGCTCGCTCGGCGCGCTCTCCCCCACCTGGTGGGAGCCCGAGGACGGCAGCGAGCCCGAGCCATGGCTCACGGCCGATCAAGCCTTCGAACGCTTCTTTGAATGGACGAGCGATCGCGGCATTGAGCTGTGGGACCACCAAGAAGAGGCCCTCATGGACCTGGCTGCCGGCGATCACGTCATTTTAGGCACACCGACCGGATCGGGTAAATCGCTCGTCGCGCTGGGCATGCTCTTTATGGGCATGGCGCAGGGCAAGCGCTGCTATTACACGGCCCCCATCAAGGCCCTGGTCAGCGAGAAGTTTTTCGACCTTGTACAGGTGCTCGGCCGCGACAACGTCGGCATGATCACCGGCGATACGCACATCAACACCAAGGCGCCCGTCATCTGCTGCACGGCCGAAATCCTTGCCAACGATGCGCTGCGCGAGGGTGAGGACGCCGATGTGGGCTGCGTGGCCATGGACGAGTTCCACTACTTTGCCGACCCCGACCGCGGCTGGGCCTGGCAGGTGCCGCTGCTCACCCTGCCCCACACGCAATTCATGCTCATGAGCGCCACGCTCGGCGATGTCACCGCGATCGCCGCCTCGCTCGAGGAACACACCGGCGCTACCTGCGACCTAGTCGTCGACGCCCCGCGTCCCGTACCGCTGAGCTACGACTATGTGACGACCTCCCTCGAGGGCACCGTCGAGCTCGCGATGCGTCGCGGCGAGGCCCCGCTCTACATCGTGCACTTTAGCCAGGATGCCGCACTTGCGACGGCACAGTCACTCGCCAATTTTGGCATCGCCAGCAAGGAGCAGCGCGAGGCCATCAAGGAAGCGGCCAAGGGCACGAGCTTCTCGACGGCCTTTGGTAAGATTCTCAAGCGCCTGCTTGGATGCGGCGTCGGCGTGCACCATGCTGGCATGTTGCCGCGCTATCGCCTGCTGGTCGAGCGCTTGGCGCAGCAGGGTCTGCTGCCCGTCATCTGCGGCACCGATACGCTCGGCGTCGGCATCAACGTACCCATCCACACCGTGGTGCTCACCGCGCTCACCAAGTTCGATGGCTACAAGATGCGTCGTCTGCGCGCCCGCGAGTTCCACCAGATTGCCGGTCGCGCCGGCCGCTCGGGCTTTGATACCGAGGGCATGGTGATTGCCGAGGCACCCGAGCACGAGATCGAGAATGCCAAGCTTATGGCCAAAGCGGGCGACGACCCCAAAAAGCTCCGTAAGATTAAAAAGAAAAAGGCCCCCGAGGGCTTTGTCACCTGGAACAAGCAGACCTTTGAGCGCCTGATCGAGACGCAGCCCGAGACGCTCAAGCCGCGCCTGCGCATCACACACTCCATGGTGATTAGCGTGGTCGAGCAGGGCGGCGATGCCCGAGCCCGCGTACACGACCTCATCGAGACGAGCTTGCAGACCCCCGAGGAAAAGGCCAAGCTCGAGGTTCGCGCCGACGAAATCTTCGCCACGCTCATCGATTCCGGCGTCGTCGTTCGCACCGAGGTGCCGCCCGCACCCGACGCCCCGACTGACGCCGCACCAGACATCGACTATGCGCTGACGGTCGATCTGCCCGAGGACTTCGCGCTCGATCAGCCGCTCTCGCCGTTCTTGCTTGCCGCATTGGAGCTGCTCGATCCCGAGAGCGAGACCTATACCATGGATCTAATCTCAATGGTCGAGGCAACGCTCGAGGATCCCAAGCAGGTGCTGCGCGCACAGGAGCGCGCCGCACGCGATCGCGCTATGGCCGAAATGAAGGCCGACGGCATCGAGTATGAGGAGCGCTTGGAGCGCATTCAAGACGTCACGTACGAAAAGCCGCTCGAGGATTTGCTCGATGCCGCCTTTGACAAGTACTGCCAGGAAGTGCCCTGGGCAAACGACTACCAGCTCTCTCCCAAGAGCGTCCTGCGCGATATGCTGGAAAGCGCGAGCGATTTTAAGGGCTACATTCAAAAGCTCGGCATCGCCCGCTCCGAGGGCATTTTGCTGCGCTACCTGGCAGAGGCTTACCGTTCGCTCGACCGCACCGTACCCATTGAGAAGCGCGACGAGCGCCTGCGCGACATTATCTCGTGGCTGGGCTTTGTGGTGCGCTCGGTGGACTCGAGCCTGGTGGATGAGTGGGAGAACGCCGGCAACCCGGCAGCCCTCGATGCCGCACCGCCGCAGGGCATCGACGAAGTCGTGGCAGACCGCCGTGGCTGCACCCTGCTGGTGCGCAACGCGCTCTTCCGCCGCGTGACCCTTGCCGCCCGCGAGCATGTTCGCGACCTGGGCGAGCTCGACGACGACTGGGGCATGAGCGAGATCCGCTGGCAAAAAGCACTCGACGCTTACCACGAGCAGCACGAGGAAATCCTCACCGACGGAGATGCCCGCAGCGCCGCGATGTTTTCCATTGACGAGTCCGACGAGAAGACCGCGCACGTATGGCACGTGCACCAGATCTTTGCCGACGAGGATGGCGACCACGATTTTGGCATCATGGGCGATGTCGATCTGGACGCCACGCAAGACGGCGGCGAGGTCATCTTCAAAAACTACCGCGTCGGCTTTATCGAGGACCTGCTCGAGGACTAGCCGAACGTACCGAAACGAAACGAAGCGGGGCCGTTGGCAATTTCGCCAGCGGCCCCGCTTTTGCACTATCCGCTATACCTTACTCGGCATCCTCGATCTCATACGAATCCGCCTCGGCTGGCTCATCGTTTGTCTCTGACGCAGCCCCGCGCGCCTCGTCAAACGCCGCCTTCATGGTCTTGTTGCCCCACGTGAGCTTGCGAATGGTAAGATCGTCGGCCTTCTTGTTGGCTAGGCGCAGATTGTTCTCGGAGGACAGCAACGCCTCCTTGGTTTTCTGCAGATGGCTAATCGTCTTGTCGATCTCATCAATCGCCGTTTGGAACTTGCGGCTCGCGATCTCGTAGTTGCGACCGAAATCATTCTTGAACTTTTCCATCTTGGCTTCGAAGTTCGTAACGTCGATATTCTGCTGTTTGTACTCCGCTAGCTCCTGCTTATAGCGCAGCGAACCCATGGCGGCGTTGCGAAGAAGCGTAATCATGGGAATGAAAAACTGCGGGCGGATCACGTACATCTTCTCGTAGCGATAGCTCACGTCGACTATCCCTGCGTTATAGAGCTCGCTCTCGGGCTCGAGCAGCGTGCAGAGCACCGCGTACTCACAGCCTTTTTGGCGGCGATCGTGATCGAGTTTCTTAAAGAAGTCCTCGTTTTTATGCTTGGTCGTGGTCTCGTCGTTCTCGTTTTTCATCTCGAACATAATCGAAATGACCTCGTTACCGCTTGCGTCGCACTCGCGGAAGATAAAGTCGCCTTTGGTACCCTCGGACGCATCGTTATCTTTCTCGAAGTACGCGTTGGGAAACGCCGTCATGCGCAGACGGTTGAACTCGGTCTCGCAGTGCTGCTCGAGCGACTCGCCCACCATCTTGGTGGACAGGCGGACCTTCATGTCCTTAAGGCGCTCAATCTCTTCATCCTTGTAGCGAATCAGGTCATCGCTCGCGCGCTTGGCCTGCGCAAGCTCGAGCTCGTGTGCCGCCTTGGCTTGCTCCTCGCGAGAATCGCGCACCGCCAGCTCGCTCGTCAGCTTGGCACGCGCTTCGTCACGCTCACGCTCTGCTGCGGCAACCGCCTCCGATAGGTTCATTTTGGCCGTCAGTTCCTGTTCGCGCAGCTGAGCACGCAGACCCTCGGCTTCCTGCTCGGACTGAGCCTTTGCGACGGAAAACTTCTCTTGTACCTGCGCGCGATAGTCAGCAAGCGTGCGCTCGGCCTCGCTGCGAGCGGCCTCGAGCTCACGCTGCGACTCGGCCGCAGCAGCAGCAAGCGCCATCTCCTGGGCCTTGTCCGCCGCGGCAAGCCTGGCCTGCAGCTCGGCAATCTGAGCATCACGTGCAGCTAAATCGTTTTGAGCAGCATTACGTGCCGCCGCCTCGGCAAGCCTGGCTTCATCATCTTTGCGCCCCAACTGCGCACGCAGGTTGTCGATCTCGCGCTGCAGCTCGGCATTCTCCTTTTGAGCATCGGCGCGGGCCTCAACCGCCGCACGCTGGCTTGCACTCTCGCGCTCTGTGGCAGCGCCCTCGAGCTTGGCGCGCAGCTCGGCAAGCTCAGCATCGCGCTTGGCAACCTCTTGTGCCAGCTGCTGAGCTGCAGCATTCTTCTGCTCGACAAGCTGAGCGTTGCGCTGAGACTCTGCCTCCTGCAAAGCGGCTGACGAACGCGAGCGCTCAAGCTCCAGCGCCTGCTCGCCCTCGCGTCGAGCCGCCGCTACGCGCTCATCCAGGTCACGCGAGAACTCAGCATCGCGCACTTGCTTGACGATATCCGCATAGCCGGACGCATCGACCTTAAAAACTTCGCCGCAATGCGGGCACTTGATCTCGTTCATAGCAGCTCCTCAATGGACGCAAATTTCAACCGCCTACACTCTACCGCGCCGCGCGGACAAAATAGGCGCCGCTGCCAGAATGGCAACGGCGCCAGAACCGCCACAAAGGTGCCTGTCCCCTTCGTGGCGGTTTGCGAGCTACAGTCCAAAGAAATTCAGGATCTGGTCTCGGCTTACGGGCTTGTAGTCGTTGGCGTCGAGGCCCACATCGTAGCGATAAATGGGACGCTCGCGATCGCGGTTGCGTGCGTTGGTGCGGTCACCCCTGCTGTGGATATGCCCATGCAGCATAATGGCGCCACGTGCCTTGCCGTTCCAGCTGAGCATGGGGTAGTGGCTCATAACCAGACGATGGCCCTTGGCATAGCCGGGAGCAATCTCCAGGTAATCGCGCACGTCTTCCCAAATCTGCGGTACGTCGGGATCTTCCCAGTCGCCGTCATGGTTACCACGGATGAGCGTCACGTTCTGGCATTCGATACGCTCGCGCAGGCGCACCGCCTCCGCCAGGGGCAAATGATAGGTAAAGTCACCCAAAATATAGAGGCGGTCATCCGCAGCCACGCACTCATTGATGGCATCGATGACCTTGCGATTCATCTCCTCGACCGAGCCAAACGGCCGATCCATGTCGTGCAAGATATTCGTATCGCCCAGGTGCAGGTCGGCGGTAAACCACATCATCGTCTCTGTCCTCATTTCGCAACGTGTTCAACTCGTGCTAAGTATACAGACGCAGCGATGTGGCGGTTATCCAAAGAGCCCGCCGAACAGTCCGCGGCGGCGTTTGTCTTTCTTTTTCGACGCATCACTCTGGGCGTTCTTGCC
>UROJ01000012.1 GCA_900549335.1 uncultured Collinsella sp. | reverse complement strand
CCTCGACGTCGTAGGTCTGACGGGCAGAGAAGCCCAAGTCGCCGGTGCACAGGCTAATCACGCGATACGGAAGGCCCAGCTGCTGCAGCAGGTACTCGGCCTCGGCGGTCATGCTCTCGAGCTCCTCGTCGGACTCCTCCGGCTTAGCGAACTTGACCATCTCGACCTTGTCGAACTCGTGCTGACGGATGATGCCGCGGGTGTCGCGACCGGCGGAACCGGCCTCCTCGCGGAAGCAGGGGGTGAAGGCGGTGTAGCGGCGCGGCAGGGTGTCGGCGTCGAGGACCTCGCCGGCGTGCAGGTTGGTGAGCACGACCTCGGCGGTGGGGATCAGGAAGTTGTCGCCCGAGACGTGGTAGGCGTCGTCCTCGAACTTGGGCAGCTGACCCGTGCCAAACATGGTCTGACGCTTGACGACGATAGGCGGCCACCACTCCTTAAAGCCACGGCTCGTGTGCGTGTCCAGGAAGAAGTTGATAAGGGCGCGCTCCAAGCGGGCGCCGGCGCCACCGAGAACGGTGAAGCGGCTGCCGGAGAGCTTGTTGCCGCGCTCGAAGTCGAGGATGTCCAGATCGGTGCCCAGGTCCCAGTGCGGCTTAAAGTCGAAGTCGAACTCGCGCGGGGTGCCCCAGCGGCGACGCTCGATGTTCTCGTCCTCGTCCTTACCGTACGGGGTGGCATCGCACGGAATGTTGGGCAGGTGAGCCATGAAGTCGTACTGCTCCTGCTCGAGAGCAGTGCGGCGCTCGGCCAGACCGTCAATCTTCTCGTTGACGGCGCGCACGGCCTCCTTGGCGGCCTCGGCCTCGTCCTTCTTGCCCTCCTTCATCAGGGCGCCGATCTTCTTGGACTCGGCGTTGCGCGTGGCTTGAAGTTCCTCGACCTCGGTGATGACGGCACGACGCTCGTCGTCGAGCTCAAAGAACTTCTCGCGATCCCAAGACGTCTGGCGGTTAGCCATGGCGACATCGATGGCATCGGGGTTCTCGCGAACAAACTTGATATCAAGCATTAGATCCTCCGGCGATATACATTCCATTTAGGTTGCAACCTTGTACATGTATGGGCAAGTATATACTTATGAGCGTTTACGACCCAACTCAACTACGCAAGAAGGCACCCAATGGACGCAGTTTTTTCCTTTTTGTTTGGCACCCGCACCGGTTTTGCCATCCTTTTCGCCGGCGGCATCCTGCTGTTTGCGATTATTGCCTTTGTAATGGAGAAGCGCACCCATAAGATGTATGTCGACCGCGGCCCCAAGTCCGAGGACGAAGAAGACAGCTTCTGGGACTAACCTGCCAAAAAGGGACAGGTTTATTTTGGTCGGTTTTATCTGGGCAAACGCAAGTGCCCCGCAACTGGAATTGAGCCAGTTGCGGGGCACTTTTCGCTAAAAGGACAAAACCGCAGGAAAAACCTGCCAACATAAACCTGTCCCTTTTTTGGTCGGTTTTACTGGAGGGTTGCGTCGATTGCCTTGACCAGGGCGCTGCGCATGCCGGCGTCCTCGAGCGCAACGACGCCCTTGATGGTGGCACCACCGGGCGAGCATACGGCATCCTTCATCGCCGCAGGATGCTGGCCAGTTGCAAGCTGCAGCTTTGCCGTACCCAGCACCATCTGGCTCACAATGCGATAAGCATCCGCACGCGGGATACCGTGCTTGACCGCCGCATCGCCCAGGGCCTCGATTGCCATGGCGACAAACGCCGGAGCGCAACCACCCACCGTGCCGCCCACAAACAGCAGGCTTGTGTCGAGCTCGACAACAGCGCCAAGCTTACCGAGCAGGTCGAGCACCACAGCACGCTGCTCGTCGTTAAGCGTCGAAGCCTTCTCGCAGGCGATGACGCCCTCGCCCACCGAAACCGGCGTGTTGGGCACCGTCGAGATATGCGCGACGCCCGGCAGGACCTGCTCCCACTTGGCACTGTCCCAGGTCCAGGCAACCGACAGAACGACCTTTTTGGCAAGAGCATCCTTGAGCGGGGCGAATACCTTCTCGATCATGTACGGTTTGACCGCAGCGACCACGATATCGGATGCGGCGACAACCTCGGCGGCATCGTGGCAGGCGACCATGCCGCGCGCCTCGCAGCGCTCAACCAGTGCGTCGTAGCGACCCGCGCAGGCGCACATGTCGCTCGCAGCTACACCGGCAGCGATCCAGCCATCGGCCATAGCGCTCGCCATATTGCCAAAACCGACAAATCCAATCTTCATATCGCATAGTCCTTTCAGACACATTCCTCAAAACGAAAGGTATTGTCCCACGCCATTGTTTCGTATTGCCGACCTATTTGTGATACGGCTCGCCACGGCTGATCTTGCAGGCACGGTAAATCTGCTCCAGCAGCACCACACGCGCCAGGTTATGCGGCAAGGTAATGCGTCCAAAGCTGAGCATCTCGTCGGCTCGTGCGCGCACGTCATCGCTCACGCCGTCCGATCCGCCAATTACAAAGGCGATGTCGCTGTTACCACGTAGCATAAGATCATCGAGCCGCGCCGAAAACTCCTCGCTCGAGCGCTCTTTGCCCTCAATGGCCAGCAGGATCACATGCGCTCGAGACGGCAAGGCAGCAAGAATCGCCGCCCCCTCCTTGTCGCGCGCGGCATCCACGCCGCCCGCCTTAGCCGGGTCGATATCGGCCACCTCGCAGATATCAACCTTGGCATAGGCACCTAGGCGCTTGGCGTACTCAGCGCACGCGTCCTTCCAAAAGCGCTCCTTGAGCTTACCGACGCAAACGACGGTGTATTTCACGCGCGTCTACTCCTTCGAATCGTTTTGAACTTTGCCGGCGGCCAGCATCTGCTCGAACATCGAGGCCGACTGCGAAAAGTCGCTCGGCAGCACGACCGTCGAGGTTTTACCCGTGCGAGCGAACTCCGTCATCATCTCGGACCACTGCGTAAACATGAACAGTTGGTTGGCCTCGTCATTGCCGACACCCGTCTCCTGGATGATCTCGAGCGAATCTTTGATACCCAGCGCGATGGCCTTGCGCTGGTTGGCGATGCCCTCGCCCGCCTTTTCCATAGCCTCAGCCTCGGCGGTCGCCTCGGTGACGCGCTTGATGCGGTCTGCCTCAGCGAGCTCCTGTGCCGCAGCGCGCTTGCGCTGGGCGGCGTTGATGTCGTTCATGGAGTTCTCAACCTCGGTCGGCAGTGCGATTTTGGTGATGAGCGTCGACACGAGGGTGAAGCCGTAGGCGGCCATCTGCTCGGAAACGGTAGCGTTGACATCCTTGGCGATGTCGTCCTTCTTGGCAAAGACCTCATCGAGTGTGTAGACGGGAATCGAAGAGCGCAGGGCGTCGGTGATGAAGTCACGCATCTGGTCGACGGGCTCCTGCAGCATATAGTAGCTCTTGTAGATGCCCGAATCTGCCGGGCCGGCGCCCATGTCATAGCTCACGTGGTACTGAGCAGAGACCTCAAGGCCGATGGTCACGTTGTCCTGGGTCTTAACGTCGATGCCAAAACCGTTTTTCATGGTTCGCAGACTCACCGTGGCGGCCTTGCGGTCGATCACGGGCACCTTCATGTGGAAGCCCGCGTTGACGATGCGGTTAAACTTGCCCAGACGCTCGATGATCACGGCATGCTGCTGTTCAACGACGTAGCAGGCGTTGGGAAGCAGCAGCAACAGAATGATGATGGGAATCAAAAGGCTGGTAAGGGCAGCGATGATACCGGACAACAGCATGGTCTCTCCTCTGATAGGCACACGTTGGCATTAGGATACCCGCACGAAGCAGCTGTGTGACACCAACAAGAGGACCCGTGGTCAAAAAAGGCCAAATATGAGTACTGTTACCAGTTTAGTAACAGCGTATTTGGGTCAAAATCGCCTCGTTGAACCCGAGGTCTATCGAAATTACTTCATTTTGTCTCAAGGTTGAGCCAAATTAGCGTACATCTGTTGCGCAAAATGAGCAAAAATAGCTTCATGAAATGTCTCTATTTTCATGTCAGTACTCATATTTGCCACTTTTTGACCACAGGGACATCTACCGCGCGAAATCGATATGTCAAATCTGCCAAAACGGCCCATAACAAAAAAGCTCCCATTGCTGGGAGCTCTTTCAATCAATGGTGCGGGCGAAAGGACTTGAACCTTCATGGGGTTGCCCCCATACGGACCTGAACCGTACGCGTCTGCCAATTCCGCCACGCCCGCGTGCAGGAATTAGAATAACGGAGCGCCACCACGAACGCAAGAACTATTTTTGAAAAAGTTTGCAGGCATTCTCCCAAGCGGCTTGCGCGATTGTTTCGGCGTCCTCACCAGTGCGATCGACACGGTCGTTAACCAGCGCGTTTGCCGTAATGGAGATCATTGCGGGCTCGCATTCAAGACCGCGGATGGGCTCCGGAGCCATATACGGGCAATCCGTCTCGAACAAAATTCGATCGAGTGGGGTTGCCGCAAATGCCTCGCGCACGTCGTCGTTGCGCTTAAAGGTGGCCGCACCACCATAGGCGATATAGCAGCCCAGCTCCACAAAGCGCTCCATCGTGGCGCGGTCCTCGCCAAAGCAGTGCAGCACACAACCGGCCTGGGGCACGCCCACCTCACGAAGCACGTTGTACGCATCAACGTGCGAGGTGCGCTCATGGTCCGTGTCCTCGTGGCGCAGATGCAGCTCCACCGGCACGTTACGGCACACGGCAAGCTCGAGCTGACGCGCCATGCAGTCAATCTGCACGTTATGGGGTGCCGGCGCGATATCGTCGTCATAGTCCATGTGGTAGTCCAGGCCGATTTCGCCAATACCGGCGCATAAGGAATCATCGAGCGCGGCAACGACCTGTGCGTGAACGTCGTCGGTATAGTCCGGTGCGCCATACGGATGCACGCCGGCAAGATACTTGATCTGCGGGATATCCTGCATCGGCAGAATTTCGCGCACGAGCCAGTCGCTATAGTCCGTCACGCTGCGTTTGTCAGCGATGGGGTCGAGCATCGTCACCAACAGGTCGACGCCTGCCGCCTTGGCACGCACGAGCGTCTCAGGCACATCCTTGCCCCAGAACGAAAGTAGATGCGCATGCGTGTCGGCAAGCGGTGCCAAGGGCACGGGACAAGCAACCGTCTTCTTTTTCTTGGTAAACGTCACACGTTCGGCATTAGGCATCATGGATTAGCTCCTGGGCCAGACGGACAAAGTCGGCAACGTCAAGCGTCTCGGCGCGCGTGGTGGGTGCGATACCGCAAGCCTCAAAGGCGGCATCGAGCACGTCTTTGGCAAAGCCGTTGGCGCTCATGGAATTGCGGATGGTCTTGCGACGCTGGGCAAATGCAGCATCAATCACGCGGGCCACAAATTCGCGATCGAGTCCTTCGGGCACCACACCGTCAACACGGTCGATACGCACGACGGCCGAGTCCACGTGCGGCGCCGGCATAAAGCAGCGCGGCGGCACCTCAAAGCGGCCCGTCACCTGCGCATACAGGCCGAGCTTTGCCGTATAGCCGCCATAGGTCTTGTTGCCCGACACTGCGGCAATGCGATCGGCAACCTCCTTTTGCACCATGACGACGGCACGCTTGAGCGCCGGCATCGTCTGGAAGAACTGCAGGATGATCGTCGCCGCCACGTTATAGGGCAGGTTCGCGACAAACACCGTCGGCTCACCGCCCGCAGCCTGCTCAATCTGCTCCGGGCCCACCTTGAGCGCGTCGCCCATGATAAAACGGAAGTTGGCATAGTCAGCGGCATGGGCATCGAGCACCGGCTCGAGCTCGGGATCGGCCTCGATCGACGTGACGCACGATGCCTCCTGCAGCAGCGCAAGCGCGAGCGTGCCAACACCTGGGCCAACCTCGAGCACGCGCTCATCGCCCGCAAGCTCGGCAAGCTCGCAAATACGCTCGATCACATGGTTGTCAATTAGGAAGTTCTGGCCCAAGCGATGCTTGGTCGCAAGGCCAAACTCCTCCAGCAGCTCCCTGGTTGCCGTGGGGTTTGCCAAAGGCGAAGTTGTCATGGTTGCCTCCTTAACATGGTGGCTGCATCGTAAAGCAAAAGGGCATGGACCGTTGCGGCCATGCCCTTACATCTAAACAGCAAATTGCCGATATGGCGCGCGGCGTCTTAGCCCAGACGCGGGAACAGCGGATCGCCCTTCTCGACGGGCTGACCACCAGCAAGCAGGCCCCAAGCGCAAATGCCCTTGAGGTCGTCGCTCGCGGCCTCGTCCTCGCAGGACAGGCGGCGCAGAGCCTCGGCAGAAGTCTGGGGCATGAGCGGCATCAGCAGGTGAGCGGCAATGCGGATGGCCTCGAGCAGGTTGTAGATCACAAACGCCAGCTCGTCAGCCTTGGCCTCGTCCTTGGCAAGTGCCCAAGGCTCGGAGTCCTCGATGTAGTGGTTGGCGGCATGGATGAGCTCCATGACCTCGTCCTTGGCTCCGCCGTAATCGAGCACGTCCATCTTGGCCATGTAGCGCTCGACCAGGCCATCGGCGATCTTTGCCAGCGGGTTGTCGAACGCATCGAACGATGCGGGCTTGGCGGGCGCGCAACCATCAAAGTACTTGCCGCTCATGTTGAGCGAACGCGAGATAAGGTTGCCCCAGCTGTTGGCCAGGTCGGCGTTGTAGACCTGCTCCATGCGATCGAAGCTGATGGCACCGTCGGTGCCGGGGACGACGTCGGTCATAAAGTAGTAGCGATAGCCCTCGACGCCCAACATGTCGATAACGTCCTGCGGAGCGATGGCGTTGCCGCGGCTCTTGGACATCTTCTCGGCCTTGCCGGTCTCGGCATTGCGCACGGTCAGGAAGCCGTGGGCAAAGACGTGCTCGGGCAGGGCCTCGCCGATGGCCATGAGCATGGCGGGCCAAATGACGCAGTGGAAGCGGATGATGTCCTTGCCCACGATGTGGAACTGCGCGGGCCAGCGATAGGCCAGCTCGGCACGGGCCTCGTCGGTGTCGACACCGTAGCCGACGGCCGTCATATAGTTGAGCAGCGCATCGAACCACACGTAGGTCACGTGGCCCTCGTCAAACGGGACCTGAATGCCCCAGTCAAAGCTCGTACGGCTCACGGAAAGGTCGTTAAGGCCGCCCTCGACAAAGCTGCGAACCTCGTTCATGCGGAACGCAGGCTCGACAAAGTCGGGGTGCTCGTCATAGAGCTTGAGCAACTTGTCCTGGAAGGCGGAAAGCTTAAAGAAGTAGGACTCCTCCTGCACGCGCTCAAGCGGACGGTGGCAGTCGGGGCACAGGTGCTGACCGACGCTGCCGTACTCCTCGTCGCCCTTCTGGACCTGCGTATCGGTGAAGTAGGTCTCGTCAGGCACGCAATACCAGCCGTCGTAGCTGCCCTTATACAGGTAACCGGACTCCTTCATGCGCTCCCACAGGTACTGCACGGCATGATGCTGGCGCGGCTCGGTGGTGCGGATGAAGTCGTCGTTGGAAATCTCGAGCTTGCTCCAAAGCTCCTTGAAGTGCGGGGCCTGGCTGTCGGTCCACTCCTGCGGCGTCATACCATGCTTGGCTGCGGCCTCGGCGACCTTCTCGCCGTGCTCGTCCATGCCGGTCAGGAACTTGACGTTATAGCCGGCGGAGCGGCGATAGCGAGCCTGAACGTCGGCGATGATGGTGGAATAAGCCGTGCCCAGGTGCGGATCGGCGTTGACGTAGTAGATGGGCGTCGTGATAAAGAACGAAGGCTTGCTTTGATCCATGGGGTTTGTCCTCCAGAAAAACGTTGCATACAGGGGATGATTCTAGCGCAAGGGCTGGATATCCTCCATCTATTGCATATCGAGCACCATGGCATAGACATCGCGCTTGCGGCGCGAATACTTCTGAGACAGGCGCTTGGCCACCGCAGAGGCGGGCTCCCCCTCCTCGAGCGCGGTGCGGATATCCTCGCGCAGGGCCTCGTCGGGATCCGCTACCGCAGCGCCAACCGGCGCGATGCCGGCCTCCTCGTCCTCGCTCGGCGGCGCGATGACCAGCGCAATCTCGCCCTTTACCTCGCCGCGAGCACGCAGCTCCTCGGCAAGCTGGTCAGCGGGCCCGCGCAAGACCTCCTCGTGCAGCTTGGTGAGTTCGCGGCAGACGGCGACCTCACGCTGGGGAAAGACCTCCGCCACGGCCTCGAGCGTCGCCACGATACGATGTGGGGACTCGTAGAAGATGAGTGCGCCAGGCACCACGGCAAGGCGCTGCAAACGGCGCACACGGTCGCCGTGCTTTCGGCCCAAAAAGCCCTCGAAGAAAAAATGCTCGCAGGGAATGCCGGACGAAACGAGCGCCGTGACGCAAGCAGAGGGCCCGGGAATAACTTCGACGGGCACATCGGCCTCACGCGCCGCCTCGACCAGCGCCTGGCCGGGATCGGACACGCTCGGCATGCCGGCGTCCGAGGCAAAGGCGAGGGTCTCCCCCGCCAGCAGACGGTCGACCAGGCCGGCAGCGCGGCTAGCGATCACATTCTCATCGCAACGGACAAGCGGCTTGGAAATGCCCAGGTGCATCAGCAGCTTTGACGTCACACGCGTGTCTTCGCAGCAAATGGCATCGGCAGCGGCAAAAGCCTCGCCAACGCGCGGGGACAGGTCGCCTAGGTTGCCGATGGGCGTGCCGACCACATAGAGTTTGCCCGTATGGGCGCTGTTTTGCGTCATATCAACCTATTCAATCATGCCGCGCTCGAGCGTACCAAGCGCCGCGCGGGCGTCCCATGCTGCAATGCGCTTCTCGGTCTTCCACGTTTGGAAGAACCAACCGGCAGCCGGCGCAAACGAAGCCAGCTGGTTGGCGATAAACACGCGCTCGTAGGCATTGCGGCCCTCGGGCGTAACCGACGAGTTGGCAAAGATCGCCGCACCCGACCATTCGCCCACCAGCACGGGGAACCCAGTCGAAATCGCCTCTTTGAGCTCGCGCTTGTTGCGCGAAATCGCCGTCGTCAGCCCGCGGGGGCTCGTGATGTCGAGCGCATATTCGTCACGGTAATGGTACAGGTGAAGGTCCATGTAGACGTTCTTGTACTTGGCGCCGCGCATAAAATGCTTCCACTCGCTGGGATGCCCCGACGACGAGAAGACGACGATCTTATCCTCGGGCATATACGAACGAACGAGCTCGTAGGCATCGCGATAGAAATTGCGCAGGTAGTGGGCCGGAATGCCATCCGTTATGGTGAAGAGGCTCTTGCGAACGCTCATCTGCGGCGTGTCCAGCAGCTCAATGCCCAGCAGGCTCTCGGCCTCGCCATAGCGATCGGCCAAGCGCTCGAGCACGTCGAGTGCGACGTGACGGCCGTTGGTGGACGAATGCCACTCGGCGACAGCCTCCGGCGTGGTGGGCGAATCGTTGGAATCGCCCTGGCCACCGGGCACGGTTGCCAGATCGAGCAACACGCGGATGTCGTACTTGGCAGCCCACTCAATTGCACGGTCAATGTAGTCGACAACCGAGATGTAGGACGCATCGGACTCCTGCGAACCAAAGGCATACCAGGGCACCGGTAGACGCACGGCATTGAGACCAATCTGCGCCATGCGACGAAAATCGTCCTCGCTCACAAACGTCTCGTAATGGCGGCGCATGCGCTCGTTATAGGCGGCGGTACCCATGGCCTCCTGTAGCTCGGCCGCGTTGGATGCACCGGTCGCCGCGTACAGCGACGGGGTCACCCAAGGCTCGGGAATAAACCAGCCAGAGAGATTAACGCCGAGTATCCTCTCCATCACTGCCCCCTTCGGATCGTGCAGGCCGAGCCTGCATCGTATTGCATAGGAAAAGTATCGTTTTGAGTATACCCGCGCGTGCGGACAGACGACCGAACGGTCTGTAAAGTGGCGCAAAAGCGGGAGGAATGTCTGAGCGGGCCCGAGATGGCGCGCCGAGATGTGCACGCACGTCGGAAGTACGCGCCGGAAAGCGCATCCCGTTCTGAGCGCGGGATCTGGGACGCAGTTTCCGCCAAAGACCGCAAAAGGAAAGCACATCCCATTCTGACGCCGGATTCCGGGTCGCGCTTTCCCAAGCGGCCTCAAAGCGGAAAACGCATCCCACTCTGAAGCCAAATTCCGGGACGCAGTTTCGCAGAGCCCTCGATAAAAGAAAAGGACCCCTTTGCAGAGGTCCTAGTCAATTCAAGGTGGCGGGGAAGGGAATCGAACCCCTGACACGAGGATTTTCAGTCCTCTGCTCTACCAACTGAGCTACCCAGCCATTTGAGGTGTGCCTTGTTTCAAGGCTTGATTAGTATAACCAAGGACGCGTTCCGGTCAACCGAGAATTTTAAAAAAGTTTTTGAGCACAGCCTCGGTTCTATAAATCGGCACGTCAGAGGCATCAGCCGGCAGCAAGAAGTTTTTCGCTCAGAGCCGCACGGGCAAACTCACTTGGCGTCATCCCCTCGGCAGCCGCCCGTCGACGAATGGCCTCCTTCATTCCCAGAGGAATCTTGACCGACAGCGTTGCCGTCCCCTCACCTGAGAGCGGGGGCCGTCCACGCACGATCCCACCAACGGTGTGTTCGCCATCCGGAAACTCTCCGCGCTCGTACGACTCGCACCACGCGTCAATCATTTCATCCGTTACAACCTGACCATTAGCGGCCGTATACGTCTTGCCCATCATCGACCCCTCTGCCGAGCTCGCTCGATCTCTTGCCAGAATTTCTTCTGAACCGGAGACAGGGCATGAATAATGAGCCATCCACGAATTAGTTCGACCGCAACAAGTTCCACACTTTGACCATCTGGAAGCCATCCAATGGCAAGCCATCTCGGCGGCTCGTCCTCCGACTCGCGGCGAATGCACTCAGTAACCGCGAACCAGGCACCAAGCACCTGCTTTTCCGTCAAGTGTTTTTTGGCGTTCGGATGGATCTCAACATCCATGCATCTTCTCCTCCATCTTACCCAATTTCGTATGACGAAAGTCCGCCGTCGTCAATCTCTTACGCCGGCACTTGTTGGAGGGTGGGAGGTGTAGCGAGGATTGAAGGGCGTTCCAATACCGCCCAGGCACCGGGACAGGAACACATGTGCCAAGGACGGACGTTTTCGTAGCGCGCGAGGATATTGCCGTCGCGATTGATGAAGGCGATGTCGATGGGATAGGCCATAAAACACGTATGGACCGAAGAGCAGCGTGGAAACGCCATGACGAGCGGCAAGCCGTTGGCGGCAACCGGACGCCGTCCCAGCATGCCGCGCAGGCGCATGACAAACGACTCCGCTACCACAAACTCGGCCGGCGTCCAACCCAGCCTATTGAGTGCCCGCGCGTAGGCGATGTAGGACGAGACCGCGGTCACATGACCACCCCCGGGCGCCACGGATCGACCGTCACCGCGCGCTCGTGCGACAACGTTGTCGGCGCCCCCAGCGGAACGCCAGCGATGCTGAGAGAAGTCGGCCACGGCTCATAGTGCATGATGCAGGTGTAGGTCCTAAACGTACCGGATAGGGAGAGCAGGCCACCATCCGATGCCTCCGCGCCTTGCTCGCTCGACACTTCGATCTGCAAGTCATAGCCTTCCATGGCATTCAGAATTTGAGTCTGGACCGTCGCCGAGGCATCGGCAGAGCTTTCGTCGCCCTCCCCCTCCGACGCCACGGCGTGCGCCAACACGATGTCGGGTACCACGCGGTCGAAGCGCGCGACAGCGCTGGCAAAGATCATGACGTTGTACACGATGAGTGCCAGCACCAGCAAAACGGGCGTAACCACCGCCATCTCCACCGTCGCTTGGGCGCGCTCCTCGCGCAGACGCATGCGGATACTCATTACGACCCACCGCCCAGAGCGCCAACCAGCGTGGCGACATCGACGGTGAGTGGGATGGAGCCGCCGCCGGGCAGAGGAATCTCCGCAAGCGTGAGCACCGTACCGCTAATGGTGCGTTCGACTTGATATTCCAACGCCTCGCAAAGCGCCTTGGGATCGGTCACGCCCAACGGAATACCTCGCAGTTTGTCTTGTGCTTGAGAGAGACCCGCAATGTCAGACCCCGGGCTCTTAATGACGTTGGCGGAATCGGTCAGCACCGGCTTTCGCAGGCGCAAGTCGCACGGTTCCAGACCCAACGCCGCCACGGACGCCGAAACGGTATCGCCGAGCCACGATGCGATGGAGCCCAACGCGCCGCTGCCCCCTCCTAGGTCTTTAATCATCTCGTCCATAAGTTCGTCGGCCGAACCTTGGATGTCTCCGTATCCCACAAGCAGCCGTCCCCAAACATCCATGACGCCGTCGAGTACGCCGGCAACGCCGCCCGAGCGTTCCTTCAATGTCGAGAAAAATCGCGAAAGCACGTTGTTTTGCGCCGTCGTCTCATCGGGCGCCAGCACCGCGGCAGAAATAGCACCGCGATCGCCAAGCCTGACTGCCGTGTTAAACGAAGAGTTGAGCTCGTCGGGGCTCGAGATGGCACCCGAAACCGCAAAGGCGACCACGCCGTTGCGACCGGGCGGAGCGATACGCGGACGCTCGCCCGAAAGCGCTTTAATGGCCTGGTCAAACGCATTGCCCGCACGGTCGGCCTCATCCTCGGTCTGACGCATGAGCTCAAGCTCTTTGTTCCGACGTTTGACGTATTCCTCCAAGGCCTTTTTGAACTCGTCGAAGTGATATTCGAAGCCGTTTTCGATGAACGACGGCGGCATGAGGGCGCGACCCAGGGTGACCACGTCGAATTCGCACTTATCGCATACATCGTGTCCGTCGTAATCGACAACGGATGCCAACCCACCCGGCGATCCACTCTTATAGTTAGGACATTCGGTCCCATAGTGCAGGTACGTCTTGTCGCCGTTGGTACTTGTAGGCCACATGACATCGGTGTAGAGCTGGGTTCCCTTCACCTCGCCCGGCGTGCGCGGCAGGAATGGGATCTGAGACGAAATTTTTTCACCATCGTCTTCAATGTATGAGTGTTCGAGTTCTTCAATTGCATAGATGTAGAACGTTTTCCGCGCGACGGACTCGGCCTCCATCTTCGTGCTCGAGCCTTGAGACTTTTCATTCGCTAGGCGCCGATGGTAATAGGCCTTCGCTCGGTTGAGGGCAACCTGCGGCTCCCATGTGATACTCGAAGCATAGTGTGGATTCTCAATATCCGAAAGCTTTGCCAGACTCCCCGCGCGCTCCCACATACATGAGTACCTACCAACCGCGCTCTCATCCGACCCGCCACAGTCCGCAAGCCAGGCGCGCTCCTTTGCCTTCGCCGTCTCCTCCGAGGCCTTCCGCAGCTCCTCGGCCGCACGCTCTAAATCATCTGATGTGTCTTTAATGATATCGGTCGAGATCTCGGACCCTTTGAGCGCGGCGAAGTCCGATTCGGATGTCCTGGGCACGGCAAGCGCCGTACCGGTATAGGCCACACTATCGGTATCCTGCGCCGACACCGCCCGCGTGGCACGCGCGGCAATCAGATACGGCAGAGCCGTCTCGATTTTCTGCAAGCCTTCCGATGCGCTTTTGGCAAACTTGTTGCGCGTTTTAATGATCTCAATCCCGGTGTCGACCATATTGCCGGCAACTGGTTCGGCACCTGGGATGAGGATGGCGACCAGGCCCGTCCCGATTGTGGCAAACCCCGCCAGCCCCAGACTCAAGATGCTCGCATCAACCACCGTGGCAGCCGTGTGATAGGACGACACTACGTTGGCACCCGCCAGCGCGCCGCTATCGGCCGCCACCTGGGTATCCCCGGCACGCGACATGCTCCATATCGCCGCGGTCGACGAAAACAACAACGTGAGCACCACTAGGATGACCACGGCAGAGGAAAGCGTGGTGTAGGCACCGTCTTCGATAAACAGGTCGATACCGGCGCGGCCCATAAAGCCGCCTCGCTTGCGATGGCAGCTCGGACGGCGCGTCAAAACGCATCTAGACCAGAAACGCTTAATCCCATGCAGCAATCCACGAATCATAATCTCCCTCCAGCCATTCGGGACGCGATTGATACGAGACATCGACCTTGAGCTCAACGTAGCCGCCCTCGGCGGTACCACCCATAGCCCGCGCAAACGCACCGATCACAGGCAACGGCTTGACCTCGCCGGAAACGGACACGGCCGAGACGCCACCCGCACCGGCCCGGCCAAGCTCGATATCCCACGACAACGGCCCGCCGGCATGAAAGACCGAAACGTTGGGCACTGCGGCAAGCCGGCGGCGGGTGAACTCCTTAAGATCGTCGTCCTCCGCCGTCGTCGTGGTCATGAGCCGCGCGGTCTCGGCGGCGGCAGACTCCATGACCGCGTGCGTATAAAGCAGACACACCGGTTGCAATGCGAGAAGGATGAGCGTCAGAAACGTCGGCAGCAAAAAAGCGGCCTCGACCGTAGACTGCGCCCGGTCCTCGCGCGCGATATCAATACAACGCGATGTCCTTAGCACCCGCAGCGGCGTCGATAACCGACGTCGAGGCAACGCCATGGGATGCCGCCCGCTCAACCAGCGCCGCCAAGCGTCCATCGGTGCCAGCACGCCAAAGTCCCACAATCGCCAGCACGATCGATAACAGCGCCACCGTGACGATGGCGTATTCCACAGTCGCTTGGGCAAACTCTTCACGCAGAACGCCATGCATTTCACGATCCCTCCTTTGAGCTTATTGTTTGCGGGACCAGGCGCACGGCGCGCAGACGACACGAAGC
>UROJ01000011.1 GCA_900549335.1 uncultured Collinsella sp. | reverse complement strand
GACGATCTTGTCCTCGGCAACATGCGCGGTACCGAAGGTGTCGACCATGATAGACAGCGGCTTGGACACGCCGATGGCGTAGGCCAGCTCGACCTCGCAGCGGTCGGCCAGGCCGGCGGCCACCACGTTCTTGGCGACCCAGCGCGCGGCGTATGCGGCGGAGCGGTCGACCTTGGTGCAGTCCTTGCCGCTAAAGGCACCGCCGCCGTGACGGCCGTAGCCGCCATAGGTGTCGACGATGATCTTACGGCCGGTGAGGCCCGTGTCGCCCATGGGGCCGCCCACGACAAAGCGACCGGTGGGGTTCACATAGATGTCGGCGTTGTCCCACGGCATGTTCTCGGCAGCCATGACGGGGGCGATGACGTGCTCGATGAGGTCGTTCTTGATCTTGCCCATGTCCTCAATTTCGGCGGCGTGCTGCGTGGAGATAACGATGGTCGTGACCTCGACGGGCTTGCCGTCCTCGTAGCGCACCGTGACCTGGGTCTTGCCGTCGGGGCGCAGGTAGGGCAGGGTGCCGTCGTGGCGCACGGCGGCCAGGCGCTCGGCCAGGCGGCTCGCCAGGTAGTGCGGCATGGGCATGAGGGTCTTGGTCTCGTTGGAGGCATAGCCAAACATCATGCCCTGGTCGCCGGCGCCGATCAGGTCGATCGGGTCGGTGGTGGCGCCGGTCTGGGTCTCGAAGGACTCGTCGACGCCCTGGGCGATATCGGGCGACTGCTCGTGGATGAGGCTCATAACTCCGCAGGTATCGCAGTCAAAACCGAACTTTGCGCGGTTGTAGCCAATGCGGCGGATAACGCCACGGGCAATCTCCTGCACGTCGACGTATGCCTGGGTGCGGATCTCGCCGGCAACGATGACGGTGCCGGTGGTCACGAGGGTCTCGCAGGCACAGCGGACGTTCTCAACGTTTGCGGGCACGCCGTTGGGCGCAATGTAGCCCTGCTCCTGCAGCTCAATTTCTTTAGCGAGGATTGCGTCGAGGACGGCGTCGCTGATCTGGTCAGCGATCTTATCGGGATGGCCTTCGGTCACCGACTCCGACGTAAAAACAAAGGACCCGTGTTGGGGTGGGATGGAACGAAGTTCTTCTGGCATGATAGCCCCTTTCAAAATACGTGTCCCGGCGACCGTTACCATTCCGCCGAGCTCTATATGCAAGGGCACATCATATCGCGTAAATCAAACATTCACACCCTTTCCGCACCTACTCATTGGGGACAGACTTAAATGAGTAGGGGACAGACTTGAAATGACCAGCCGGGTGCTTATTGGGTGGTCATTTAAGTCTGTCCCCAATGAGTAGGTCGGTGCCCTTTGTGCGGAGGTTGCTTTGTTGCTTTATACTGATGCGGTTAGACATCCATCCTGCAATCGAGGAGATATCCATGGCATCAGACGTTCGCGTCCGCTTTGCACCCTCACCCACGGGCAAGCTGCACATCGGCGGCGCCCGCACCGCTATCTATAACTGGGCTTTTGCCCGCGCAAACGGCGGCACGTTCATCCTGCGCATCGACGACACCGACCCCACCCGTTCCACCGACGAGAACACGCAGATCATTCTGCGCGCCATGCGTTGGCTGGGCTTGGACTGGGATGAGGGTCCCGAGGTGGGCGGCGACTATGGCCCCTACGCACAGACCGAGCGCCTGGACCTGTACAAGCAGGCCGCCCAGAAGCTCTGGGACGAGGGCAAGGCCTATCCCTGCTTCTGCACCAAGGAGCAGCTCGACGCCGATCGCAAGGCCGCGCAGGAGCGTAAGGACCCCTTCCAGGGCTATCAGCGCCGCTGCCGCGATCTTGATCCCGAGGAGGCCCGCCGCCGCATCGAGGCCGGCGAACCCTACGTCCTGCGCATCAAGGTGCCCGAGAACCGCGGCGACGTCGTCATCCACGACGCCGTCCACGGCGAGGTGACCTTCGATGCCAAGGAGCTCGACGACTTTGTCATCTTCCGCTCCGACGGCACGCCCACCTATAACTTTGCGACCGTCGTCGACGATGCCATGATGAAGATTACCCACGTCATCCGCGGCGACGACCATCTTTCCAACACCCCGCGCCAGGTCATGGTCTACGAGGCCCTCGGCGCACCCGTGCCTACGTTTGCCCACATCTCCATGATCTTGGGTGCCGACGGCAAGAAGCTCTCCAAGCGCCACGGCGCGACCTCGGTGGAGGAGTACCGCGACGCCGGTTACCTGTCCGACGCCTTCGTCAACTATCTGGCGCTGCTCGGCTGGTCGCTCGACGGCGAGACCACGATCATCCCGCGTGATGTCCTGGCCAGTAAGTTCTCGCTCGACCGAATCTCCAAGAACCCTGCGACCTTCGACCCCAAGAAGCTCGACTGGGTCAATGCCGAGTACATCAACGGCATGTCCGATGCTCAGTTTGCCGACGAGATCATGGTCCCCGAGCTGCACGAGGCAGGCCTCATCGAGGGTAACGTCGAGTACGGCGAGGACTGGATCGACGCACTCGCTGCCATCGTTAAGCCGCGCACCAAGATGCCGGCCGACGCCGTGACTGTCGCCGCTCCCATCTTTGCCACGGCCGAGACGCTCGAGTATGACGAGAAATCCGTCAACAAGGGCCTGGCCAAGGAAGGCATGGGTGCCATTCTGGATGCCGCCAAGGCCGCGCTCGAGGGCGTGGACGAGTGGACGGCTGCCAACATCGACGCCGCGCTTGAGCCGCTGCCCGAGCAGATGGACCTCAAGAAGCGTGTTGTCTTCCAGGCTGTGCGCGTCGCCGTCTGCGGCAACATGGTGAGCCCCCCGCTGGGTGAGACCATGGCGCTCGTCGGCCGCGACGACTGCCTGGCGCGCATCGACCGCGCCCGCACGATGGCGCTGTAATCGCTGCGCAAACGTATGTATCCGAGCCCCGTTCACCCGAGCGGGGCTCTTGTTTCTAAAGACGTATGGGATGGGAGGTACAGAGACCATGGCCGAGCAACTGTCACTGTTTGGTTCGCCGGAACCGGAGGAAGCTCCGAAGTCCGCGGCCCCCGTCGCCGCCCCGGCGCAGCCCGAGCCGGTATCCGAGCCCGTCGTCGCCTACGCGAGCGTGGTCCTCGACATCCCGACCCGTGCGCTGTCCGAGCCGTTTGCCTACGGCATTCCCGACTCCCTTGCCGACGAGGCCCAGGTCGGATCGACGGTCCTGGTTCATTTTGGCAACCGTGCGGCCGCAGGCTACATCGTCGACATTGCGCCCGAGCTTGCCAACCTGCAAGGTAACGACGCTCTCGATCCCGCGCGCATCAAGTCTATCGAGGCTATCCTCAGCAAGCCGCTCTTTACCGCCGAGTCCGCCCGTATCGCACGTTGGATGAGCCGCGAGTACGTCGCGACGCTTTCCGAGTGCCTGCGCCTGTTCTTGCCCCCGGGCGGAAGCCCGCGCGTGGTCAAGGTCGATGACGGCGTGTGGACCGTTGAGCGCCCCGCCGTCAAACCCATCCAAAACCGTTGGGTCATGCTCACGCCCGAGGGTTTCGACTACACGCCGCCCAAGACCGCGGTCCGCCAGCGTCAGCTCATTGAGGCGCTCCAATGCGGCCCGGTCACGACGCGCGACCTCAACCTGCTCTACAACAGCATGTCGGCGACCATCAAGGCGCTCGAAAAACGCGGCGTCGTGGTGGTGGAGGAGCGCCGGGCGTGGCGTGGCTGTAGCGAGCAGACCACGCTGTCCTCCGCGAGCGGCAAAGCGCCGGTCTCGCTTACCAACGGCCAGCAGCAGGCCCTCGCGCAGATTGAGCGTGCCCGCCTTGACGCCCACGGCGACGTAGTCCTTGTCGATGGCGTCACCGGATCTGGCAAAACCGAGGTCTACCTCTCCGCTATCGAGCGCGTGCTGGCGGCCGGCCGTTCGGCCTGCGTGCTCGTGCCCGAGATTTCGCTGACGGCCCAGACTGTCGGCCGCTTCCGTTCGCGCTTTGGCGAGACGGTTGCCGTGTTCCATTCGCGACTTTCTGCTGGCGAGCGCCTGGACCAGTGGGATATGGTCGCCAGCGGTGCCGCGCGTGTGGTCGTGGGCGCCCGCTCGGCGCTCTTTTGCCCGCTCAGCGACTTGGGTCTTATCATCATCGACGAGGAACACGAGACCAGCTACAAGCAGGGCTCCAGCCCGCGCTACCATGCGCGCGAGGTGGCTGCCGAGATGGCGTGTCGGTATCGCTGCCCGCTCGTGTTGGGCTCGGCCACGCCTTCTGCGGAGGCCCTCGACCGCTGCCGCCGCGGCACGTACAACGGTGCCACCTGGACTCGTGTCGAGATGCCTGAGCGCCCGGGAAATGCCGTGCTGCCCACGGTCCGCATTGCCGACCTGCGCCGCGAGTTTTCGCACGGCAGCCGCTCCATGTTCTCAAAACCGCTGATGGAAGGCCTGGAGCGCGTAGTCGAGCGCCGCGAGAAGGCCGTGCTGCTGCACAACCGTCGCGGCTTTGCGCCGTTCCTTATGTGCCGCGAGTGCGGCTGCGTCCCCACCTGCAATCACTGTTCCACCGCGCTCACGTATCACGAGCGCACCCATACGCTGCAGTGCCACACTTGCGGTTCGTCCTGGCGCGTGCAACCCTATCCGGCGCCCACGAGTCGCTGTCCCAAGTGCGGCAGCCGCTACCTGGCTAAAATGGGCCTGGGTACGCAGCAGATCGAGGATGCGCTGCACCAGATGCTGCCCGACGACGTCGCCATCATTCGCATGGATGCCGATTCCACGCGCGGCAAGGACGCGCACAAAAAGCTGCTCGAGCAGTTCGATGCGGCCGATTGCGCGGTGTTGCTGGGCACTCAAATGATCGCAAAGGGCCTCGACTTTCCCGAGGTCACGCTCGTGGGCGTGGTCAATGCCGACTTCGCCCTCAAGCTGCCGGACTTCCGCGCAGGGGAGCGCGCCTACGACCTGCTAGAGCAGGTTGCGGGCCGCGCCGGCCGCGGTGATCGTCCCGGCGAGGTTATCATCCAGACCTACCTGCCTGAGGACCCGGTCATTCGCGCCGTCGCCGAGCACGACCGCTCGATTTTTACCGACTACGACCTGGACCAGCGCCGCGACGCCCTGTATCCGCCGTTCGTGCGCTTGGCCAACATCTTGGCGTGGTCGACGAATGCGGATGACGCGCGGGACTACATCGGCCGCATCGCGAAGCTCCTCAAGCGTCGCTGGCATGCCGCCGCGCCCGACTTTTTGCGGGCGGGGAGCGCCGTGCCCCAGGTGCTTGGTCCGGCTTCGTGTGTAATCGAGAGAGCCAAGGACCGTTACCGCTTCCATCTGCTTGTAAAGTCGCCGGTAGGGTACCATGTCTCTGATGATATCGACGCCTGCCTCAAAGAGGTTGGCTCCGTGCGCGGCGTGAGCGTGAGCGTTGACGTCGACGCCTATGATTTGATGTAACAACCCGAAAGGATGGCCATGGAAGCCAACGGAATCGTACTGTCGCCCGACCCTCGTCTGCGCCAGGAGTGCGCCGTCATCGAGGAGATCACTCCGGCGATCGAGGCGCTTGCCGAGAAGATGAAGAAGATGATGTTCGACAACGGCGGTTGCGGTCTGGCTGCCCCGCAGATCGGTGAGCTTATTCAGCTCGTCACCATCGACTGCGACTACAGCGACAAGAATGACTACGATCCCTACGTGCTCATCAACCCTGTCATTGTTGAGCAGAGCGACCATCTGGTGCCGTTTAGCGAGGGCTGCCTGTCCATTCCCGGTATTAGCTGCGAGATCGAGCGTCCCGACCATGTCGTCGTCGAGGCGTACGACCTGGATGCCAACCTGATTCGCTACGAGGCCTCGGGCGACCTGTTCTGCGTGTGCTTGCAGCACGAGATCGATCACCTGCATGGCAACACCATGTTTGAGCGACTCAAGCCCATGCAGAGGATTAAGGCAGTCAAGGAGTACCAGGACGCCCTGGCCCGCGGCGCTCGACCGGGCGAGACGGAGTAGGTCCCACCGTCCCCGGTGCTGAGCGCCCACATATCATCCCGTGCTCAAACATTCTCGCTTTGCTGCGAAACTGCGCGCGGGACGATATGCGGGCGCTCAACACCGGGGACTGCGTTGTTCTGGCTCGGTTCGCCCGGGTGCCGTCGGGCCAGGGAGGGGCGTCTTCGCTGATAGGTGCTTTGTTGGGAGGGCTGCTTTTATGCGGCTCTTTCTTTGTTTTTGGGTATATTTGTTTTTGTTGAATTGTTATTGCGGATGTGCTGGGTACTTGGCTTTCCGCTGTTATTTGTAGCCGTCTCGGCTCGTTGTTGAGAGGAGACTTACTTTTATGCGTATTGTGTTTATGGGTACGCCTGATTTTGCTGTGCCTTCGCTGACTTCGCTTGTTGAGGCTGGGAACGAGATTGCGCTTCTTATTACTCGTCCCGATGCTGTTCGTGGGCGTGGTAAGAAGCTTGAGCCTTCTCCTGTTAAGGCCAAGGCGCTTGAGCTGGGGTTGCCGGTTATTGAGGCAAATCGCATGACGCCTGAGGTTGTTGAGGCGCTCCAGGCTGCGCAGGCTGATATTTTCTGTGTGGCTGCCTATGGCTGCATTTTGCCTGATGAGGTGCTGCATATGGCGCCGCTTGGTATCGTGAATGTTCATGCTTCGCTGTTGCCTCGTTGGCGTGGCGCTGCTCCCATTCAGCGTGCGATTCTTGCTGGTGACGAGGTTGCTGGCGTTTCTATTATGCGCATTGGGCATGGCGTTGATACTGGTGCTTATTGCGCGCAGGCCTCGACGTCGGTTGCCGGTAAGCATGCTGAGGCGCTGACCATGGAGCTTGCTGAGCTTGGCGGCAAATTGCTTGCCGATACGCTTCCTTCGCTTGCTGATGGCACCGCCGTGTGGACTGAGCAGGATGAGTCGCTCGTCACTCATGCTGCCAAGATTTCCAAGCAGGAGATGCGTCTGGATCCGCAGATGGCGGCCCTCGATTGCGTGCGCCATGTGCTCGCTTCGTCCGATACCGCGCCTGCCCGTTGCGTGATTGCCGGCAAGATGGTTCGCGTGCTCGATGCTGCGCTTTCCGATGTGTCGCTTGGCGAGGGTCAGGTTCTCGTTAAGGCCAAGCGTGTCTACCTGGGCCTTTCTGATGGCGCTGTTGAACTGCTCGAGGTTAAGCCCGATGGCAAGCGTGCAATGGCTGCCTCTGCCTGGGCTGCCGGCCTGCAGGGTGCCGAACTTAGGTGGGGTGTACTGTCATGAGCAAGTTGTCTCCCGCGCGCAAGCTTGCGCTCGATGTGTTGATGGAGGCCGATCGCCGCGGTATGTACGCCCGCGACGTGTTGTCTTCCCGCGCTTCCGCCAAGGCCATTGACCAGCGCGATTCCGCTTTTGCCGCTCGTTTGGCGCTCGGTGTTGCCGCCACGCAGGGCATTTTGGATGAGTTGCTCGATCAGTTTCTCGATAAGCCCAAAAAGGTCGCGCCGCGCGTTCGCATGGCGCTTCGTATCTCGGCCTTCGAGATGCTCTACCTGCATACGCCGGGCCGCGTTGCCGTGAGCCAGGGTGTTGAGCTGGTGCGCAGCGGTGCTAAGTCTGCCGCGGGCCTGGCAAACGCGGTGCTGCACAAGGTTGCGGACAACGTTGAGGACTTTGCCACGGCATCCGACGTGGATGAGTCCGAGCGCCGCCTGGTTCGCCTGTCTCGTTTGATGGGTCTTCCTCGCTGGTTGTGCGCTCGTATTATGGCCTCGTTCGATACGCCCGAAGGCGCCCTGAACTTTGCCGGTAATCTGGCGCCTGCGCCGCTTGCGCTGCACGAGAATGCGTTTGCTACCAAGGCCGACCCGTATATCTCGCAACTCGTTGCGCCCGTCTTCCCGGGCTGCCATGCTCCAGTCGATGCGCAGGTTACGGTTGCATCGGGCGTGTTTGAGCGTGCTGCCGCGGTTGCCTCGGACCTTAACGCCCAGCTTATCGCTACTGCCGCGACACGTCCCGGGCGTTGCCTGGAGATTGGTGCCGGCCGCGGCACCAAGACCTATGTGATGATGTGCCAGGCCAAACGTGCCGGTTACAAGCGTCAGCATACTGCGCTCGATCTGCACGATCGTAAGTGCGATCAGAATCTCGCGCGCCTGCACAAGGCGGGTATCTCAGGTGTTCGTACGGTGTCAGGCGATGCCTGCGAGCTCAATGAGGTGCTTACGTCGTTTGATGCCATGCTTGGCGAGCCTGCCCTGTTCGATATGGTGTTTATCGATGCGCCGTGCTCTGGCACTGGCACCATGCGCCGTCATCCCGAGATTCCGTGGCGCCTGACCGAGAGCGACGTTACGACCGAGCTGCCTCGCCTACAGCTGACGATGCTCAAGGAAGCAGCCGCGCGCGTGGCTGCCGGCGGTGAGCTTCTCTATGCCACCTGCTCGGTTTTTGATGAAGAGAATACGCAGGTCGTGGATGCCTTCCTGGCCTCTCCCGAGGGCGCCGGCTTTAGTGTGGCACCGCTTTCCGAAGCTCAGATTCTGCAACTGCCCGAGTACGATCATGCCAAGAGCCTCGTCACCCTACGCCAAAACGCTCGAGGCCTCTTCCAAAGTGTCCCCGTTAATGCGGACTCCTACGACGGCCACTTCTGCGCCCGCCTGGTCCGCAACTAATACGGCATCCGAGGGTTGATCCGCTTGCCATGAAATGGGCCCATCTACTACATTAAACCCATTACCCCCAACCATGCCGAATTTGGCGAAATCAAAACCGCAGGTAGATGGCTCGTCGACTTTGTAAAAACGCAGGTGTGCTCGGACTATGCGGGTCAAACGTAGTAGATAGGCCGTTTTCGTAGCGCAACCCCAGACCAGTTGTCGGGGCGTGGGACATTCCTGAAAAATTTGGCCCCGCGATCGGCGTTGATCGCGGGGCCGCGTTGTTCTTAGTGGCTGTGTGGGCAGTTGGCGCAGCAGCCGCTGGTGGCGTTGGTGCTGGAACCACCGCTGCGCTGGTCGGTGTTGTAGAAGCCGCTGCCCTCAAACTTGATGCCGCTGGCTGAGAACGTTTTTGTTGCCGGAGCGCCGCAGCTCGGGCACACGACCTCGGGGGTCTCGGACATGGGATGCTCAACCTCAAACACGTTGCCGCAGCTCGAGCACTTGTAATCGTAGCGCGCCATAATACTTCCTTTTCAGCACAAAGCGGGCAGATCGCTCTGCCCGCATAAATTCAAACAGCTGTAACTGTACCCTATATCGGGGGTTTTATCACGCTTCGCCCCAGAATCTATGGGTGTTGCGCAGGAGCTGTGCAGTTTTGCCCTCGGCGGCCGCAACGTCGGCCTCGTCGGCCTGCCAGGTCCAGTTGCCCGTGGCCACGCCCGGAACGTTCATGCGTGCATCGTCGCCAAGCCCCAGGACATCCTGCAGCGGCATCATCACCAGGGGAGCGTCGCTTGCCAGCGCGTCGTTCATCAGCTTGGCTGCCACCTCAACACCGCTCGGCTCGTCGCCGCCTGCGAAGGAGCGCGTGCACCAACCGGCGAGCGTCGACGTGTCGTGCGTCGAGGTGTATAGAATCTTGCCCGGCGTTGGATGCACGCCGCAGCGAACGTCGTAATCGCTAAACTCCAGCACGTCCATGCCGGGGAAGCCGCAGGTCGAAGCCATGGCGCGAACACCGGGCGTCAGGTAGCCTAGGTCCTCGGCGATAAAGTTGAGCGGACCCAGCTCGTCAAAGGCGGTTTGGAACAGGTCCTTGCCCGGACCCGCCAGCCAGCGGCCGTCGGCGCAGGCCTTGCCTGCGGGAATGCTAAAGTAGCTGTGGAAGCCCAGGAAGTGGTCCAGGCGCACACGGCCGTAGAGCGAGAACGCGCGACGCAGGCGGTCCATCCACCAGCGGTAGCCGTTCTGCTTCATGTGGTCCCAGCGGAACGTCGGGTTGCCCCACACCTGGCCCTCGGGCGCAAAGTTATCGGGCGGCGCACCGGAGATCTCGATTGCCTTACCGGTATCGGACAACCAGAAGTTCTCGGGTTCGCTCCACGCATCGGCCGAATCGTCCGAAACGTACATAGGAATGTCGCCGATGACCTCGATGCCCTTCTTGTGCGCATAGTTCATGAGCTCGCACCAGGCCAGGTCAAAGCGGTACTGCATGTACGCCTGCAGCTCGGCCTCGTCGTGGAAACGCTTGTCGTCAATCAGATGCTCGTTGTAGCGCGCGACATCGGCCGGCCAATCGTGGCGCGACTCGCCCTCAAAGTACTTCTTAACGGCCATGTAGACGCAGTACTTCTCGAGCCAATCGGCGTTGCGATGTTTAAACGCCGTGTAGAGCGGGTCTGCATCCTCGCCGCCACGGGCCTTCCAAGTCTCAAAGTCGGCCGCCAGCTCTTCTTGGCTCTCGGGCAGCAGGTCAATATTGCCCGCAAAGGCCGAAGGTCCAGCGTAGGGGGAGCGGAAGAAGTCCGTCGGGTTGACGGGCAGGACCTGCCAGTAGCGCATACCCATAGCGGCCAGATGGTCGATAAAGCGACGCGTGGGTGCGCCGATCGTGCCGGGCTTGCCATCGTCGGTGGGCACCGAGGTGATATGGCACACAACGCCCGCGCCGTGATCGAGCGGCTCCTGCAGGCGCTGCTCGGCATGGTGATAGATGATCGACGAGCCCAGCGGATACAGATCGAGCGTGACCGTACCGTTGTGTATCTCGCACTCGCGACCGCTGATGACGTCACTCGCGCATTCGCCGAGCGCCGGAATCGTCACGCGGTGCGAATTGCGCAGACTGCGGTTGATGATAACCGTCGCGGACTCGCCATCCTTGCCCGTGCGGTTGTAGGCCAGCACCTCGTCGTTGAGCGCGAAGGCCTTGATCTCGCCGTCGATCATAAACGGCAGTGCGCGGCGTACGGCGGAGGCGTTCTTGACAATAGCCAGCGTGTCGAAGTCGTGCAGGTCTTCCTTTAAGGGCAGGGTACGGCGGTTGCCCGGATCGGTAAGGCCCTCCAGGCCGTACTCGTCGCCGTAGTAGATCGAAGGCACGCCGGGGAAGGTCATCTGCATGAGCGTGGCGAGCCAAAAACGGCTCTTGGCCAGGCCCATCGAGTTCTCGTCCAGGCGCCATTTGCTGCGCTCGCACTCGGGCAGCTGTGACTCGTCGGGACCGCCACCGAGCACCGAGATGATGCGCGGGCGGTCGTGGCTCGACAGCAGGTTGAGCGCGCAGGACAATGCCTCGCTCGGGTAGTTCTCGCGCAGGGTCTCGATATCCTCGGCTGCCTGGTAGGCGTTCTTGTAGCCCATCAAAAAGCCGATGACCATGTCGCGGAAGGGGTAATCCATAGCAGAGTCCAGCTCGGATCCCTGCAGGTAGCGGCGCAGATGGCCGTAGCTAATCTTGTTGGAGGCGTCTTCCCAGACTTCGCCGAGCAAAAGTGCATCAGGCTTTTCGGCAAGTACGGCCTTCTTGATCTCGGCCAGGAAGTCGTCGGAAAGCTCGTCAGCGACGTCCAGGCGCCAACCATGGGCACCGGCGCGTAGCCATTTACGGATCACGCCGTCCTTGCCCAGGAGCCGCTCGCGTACCAGTTCGGAGCTCTCATTGATGGCAGGCATATTGCCCACGCCCCACCAGCAGTCGTACGAACCGTCCTCGTGGAAATAAAACGCATCGCGCCACGGCGAATCCTCGCTCTGCCAGGCACCTACGCCGGGGTAGTTGCCATAGCGGTTGAAATAGATGGAGTCGTCACCCGTGTGGTTGAAGACGCCGTCCAGGATGATGGAGATGCCTAGCTTCTCGGCTGCCTGGCACAGCTCGGTAAAGTCCTGCTCGGTGCCCAGGATCGGGTCGATCTTGGTGTAGTCGGCCGTATCGTAGCGGTGGTTGCTCGCGGCCTCAAAGATGGGGTTGAGGTAGATGGCCGTGAAGCCCAGCTCCGCGATGCGGGGCAGGTCATTTTGGATACCCTTGAGCGAGCCGCCGTAGAAGTCCCAGGTCTTGATTGAGCCGTCCTCGGCGCGCTCGTACACGGGCGGCTCGTTCCAGTCCTCGATCATGCGGCGCTGGATTCCGTTGCGCGGTTTTTTGACCTCGGCCAGCGTGCGCTCGTGCCAGTTTTCGTCGCGGGCATAGCGGTCGGGGAAGATCTGGTACACCATGCCGCGCTCGTACCAGGCGGGGCGGTTCTCGCGGTGCTTATAGACGGTAATCTGGAAGGACGGCACCTCGGCGTAGTCGTAGGTTACGCCCTCGCCGCCGGTGCGGCCTTGCGGCGCGCCCAGGCGAACCTCGGGCTGGCCCTCGATATTGCAGATAAAGCTGTACCAGATAAGACAGGGCTCGGTGCACTCAAGCTCTACGGTAAATATGCCGTCGCCCTCGTGCGTCATGGGATACAGAGACTCACCGATCTCATCGACCCAAGTGCGCAGCGTAAGCGTTGCCTGGTTGGGATCGGCATCCTCCAAAATCACCGAGAGAGCAACGGAAGTTCCAGTGGTCACAGCGCCAAACGGAGTGCGAAACTGCGGCAGGCGGCTGTTGTGAATCAATCTCATAGTACGGTCCAGTTCAATAGAATCATGGCCTGCTGGCCATGGGCTTTACGCACAGGTTATAAGTATATCTGTTGTACACAGGGTGTATAAACAACATCCGTTTACCATCGGCGAACGGTTGTCCTAGAAAATCGTTTTACCAACTATCTACAGAGAAGGGGCGCCCAGTTGGAGCGCCCCTTGTTTAGGGTTTTGATTAGGTTTTAGATCGTCTGTGGGCTAGCGGCGCTTGCGGGTAGCCGTTGCCTTGCGTACGGAGGTCTTCTTGGTCGGAACCTTTTCCACGGTCGTGACGGCAGGGGAGACCGGGGTCTCCTTGGCGGGCTCGGGCTTGGCCTTTACATCGGCCTTGGGCTCCTCTTTGGCGGTAGCGGGCTTGGCCTCGACCTTAGCCTCCGCCTTGGGAGCAGCAGCCTTGGTCGTGGTCTTCTTGGCCGTCGTCGTGGCGCGCTTGCGCGTGGTGGCCTTGGCGGCCGGCTTGGCCTCGGCGGGCGTCTCCTCGACTTTGGCGGCCGGCTTTGCGGCTGCCTTGGTCGTGGCGGCCTTCTTGGTCGTCGACTTCGTAGCCGTTGCCTTCTTGGCGGTTGCGGTTGCCTTCTTGGCGGTCGTGGTCTTGGACGCGGTCGTCTTCTTGGCAGCGGTCTTGGCCGGAGCCTTTGCCGCAGGCTTAGCCTCGGCGGCGGCCTCGGCCTTTACCTCGGGAGCGGCCTCGCCCTCGGCGGCCTTCTTGGCAGCTGCGGTGGTGCGCTTGCGCGTTGTCGTTGTTTTGGCAGCGGTGGTCTTGTTCGCAGCGGCTTTCGTTGTCGTGGCCTTCTTGGCCGTCGTCTTACGATTCGTGGTCTTCTTTGCGGCAGGCTTCGCAGCAGGCTTCACCTCAGGCTCGGGCTCGGGAGTAGCCTCGACCTTCACCTCAGGCTCGGCCTTTGCGGGCTCAGCTTCAACCGGCTTCTCTTCGGCCTTGGGCTCCTCAGCAACCTCGGGCTCGTCGGCAACCGCCGCCGGCCTCTCGATTTCCGGATGCATAAAGAAGTACAGGTCCAGATACTTGTCGGCCGAGCGTGTCCAGCTAAAGTCCTGGCTCATGGCCTGCGTGACCAGCTGGTTCCAGGCGTCACGGTTGTCCCAGAACAGGCGTGCCGCGCGGAACACGGCGTCGCCCATCTCGTCGCCGTTAAAGTTGCTAAACGAGAAGCCCGTGCCCTCGCCCGTAAACTCGTTATACGGGATCACCGTGTCCTTCAGACCACCGGTCTCGCGCACGATGGGCAGGGTGCCGTAGCGCATAGCGATGATCTGCGACAGGCCGCAGGGCTCAAACTTCGAAGGCATCAGGAACATGTCGGCGGCGGCATACATACGCTGCGACAGCGCCGGATCGAACTCGATGCGCGCGGCCATGGTGCCGGGGTACTTGTCCTGGAAGTAACGCAGGCCGTCCTCGTAGTCGCGGTCGCCGGTGCCCAGTACCGCCACCTGCACGCCGCCGGACAGGATGCGGTCGAGCGCGTACATGACCAGGTCCAGGCCCTTCTGACGCGTCAGGCGCGTGACCATCACCATGAGCGGACGGTCGTCGCGAACCTCGAGCCCCAGCTCTTCCTGCAGCTTGGCCTTGCACACCGCCTTGCCGGAACGGTCCTCAACCGTGTAGTTTGCGGCAATGCGCTTGTCGGTCGCCGGGTCAAAGCCCGCCACGTCAATGCCGTTCAAAATGCCCTGCAGCGCATAGGAGCGCTCGCGCAGCACACCGTCCAGGCCCTCGCCAAACTCGGGCGTCTGGATCTCGTTGGCATAGGTGGGGCTCACCGTGGTAATAGCGTCGGCATAGCGCAGCGCGCCCAGCATGTAGTTGATGCTGCAGGCGTCGCAACGCAGCTGCGAGGCGGCCGCCGGAATGTGCGCCACGCCCAGGATGTCCTCCATCACGGTGTCGCTAAACTGGCCCTGGAACGCCACGTTGTGGATCGAGAACACGGTCTTGACGCGGTCGTACAGCGGCAGGCCCTGGTAGAACTCGCGCAAGAACACGGGCGCCAGTGCCGTCTGCCAGTCATTGCAGTGCAGGATGTCACACTCAAAGCCGGCCGGCAGGTGCTGCAGGCTCTCGGTGATGGCCTTGGAGAAGAACGCAAAACGCTCGCCGTCATCAAAGAAGCCGTACGGATAGTCGCGCGCAAAGTAGCGCTCGTTGTCGATGAACATATACGTGACGCCGTCGTGCTCGAGCTTCTCGAGTCCGCAGTACTCGTTGCGCCAGCCCAGGCTCACGTAAAAGTCGGCAAAGTGCTCCATCTGCGCCTTGTACTCGTCCTTGATGGTGGCGTACTTGGGCACCATCACGATAACTTCGGCGCCGGCGCGCACAAGCGCCGCAGGCAGCGAGCCCGCCACGTCGCCCAGGCCACCGGTCTTTACAAACGGTGCGCACTCGGCCGAGGCAAACACGATCTGCATCTTTTTGCTGGAATCTGCCATATTGTCTCCCATGTTGCAATTCGAGAATAGCCGCCTGGCGCTAACCGGGCGGCTATTCTACATGTTACGAGCGATGTTGCGGTGCCAACGTTAACGTACGATGGTGGTGTCGGAAGTTAACGGAGCCTTGCCCAGCACCAGGATGTTCTCGGGCGTGCCGCGAAGCTCGGTGTTGGTGGGGACCACGTTGTTCTTGTCCAGGATGGCGTTCTCAACGCGTGCG
>UROJ01000010.1 GCA_900549335.1 uncultured Collinsella sp. | reverse complement strand
CACATCGTGCGGTACTGACCGATTGCGCGGTACTTTTCGTAGCGGAGGTTTGTGAGGGTCGCGTCGTCGAGCTGCCCAAGCGTATCGAAGGCATCAAATGCCGAGGACATGACGGCACCGGCGATCTCCTCATGCGACAGGCCCCTATCGTCAACAATGCCGTCGATGATGCCGAGCGCCAACAGATCGGGGGCCGTGAGCTTAAGCGCCTCGGCGGCCTCATTCGCGCGCTCGGTATCCTTCCACAGGATCGACGCACAGGCCTCGGGGCTCACGACCGAATAGGCCGAGCTCGAGAGCATCAGGATGCGGTCGGCCACGGACAGCGCCAGCGCGCCACCAGAGCCGCCCTCGCCTGTCACCACCGAGACAATCGGCGTCTTGAGGCCGCTCATCTCTATGAGATTCTGGGCAATCGCCTCACCCTGGCCGCGTTCCTCGGCACCGATGCCGCAAAACGCGCCCGAAGTATCGACCAGGCACAGAACCGGTCGACCAAACTTTTCGGCCTGGCGCATCAGGCGACGCGCTTTGCGGTAGCCCTCGGGATGTGCCATACCAAAGTTGCGACGCATACGCTCTTTAGTCGTGGTGCCGCGCTCGACGGCGATGACCGTTACGGGGCGTCCGTCTTTCCAGCCAATGCCAGCCACCACAGCAGCGTCGTCGCCAAAGTAGCGGTCGCCGTGCAGCTCCACAAATCCATCCAGGCCCAGCGAGATCATCTCGCCTGCCGTGGCGCGATCTGCCGAGCGGGTCTGCTTGACAATCTCGAGCGCGGTTTTTGGTGCGGCCGAGCGCTTGAACAAATGTCCCAGCTTTTTGCCGCGGCGGCCCGTATGCACAATCTCGTGCGGTGCCCCCAGGCCGGGCGCGTGCCCTTCGTGCAGCGCCAGCAGCTCGCCTACCGTGAGCGCAACCTCGCCACGCGGTACAACGGCATCGCAAAAGCCGTGCTCCAGCAAAAACTCGGAGCGCTGGAATCCCTTGGGCAGGCGCTTGTGCATGTTCTGCTCGATCACGCGCGGGCCTGCAAATGCCGTCAGGGCATCGGGCTCGGCCAGGATAATGTCGCCCTCCATAGCAAAGCTCGCGGTTACGCCTCCGGTCGTGGGGTCGGTGAGCACCGTGACATACAGGCCGCCCGCCTCACTGTGGCGCCTAACCGCCGCAGAAATCTTGGCCATCTGCATAAGCGAGGTCACGCCCTCCTGCATGCGCGCACCGCCCGAAACGGTAAAGCCGACAACCGGCAATCCCAGCTCGGTCGCACGCTCAAATGTGCGACAGATCTTCTCGCCCACCACGGAGCCCATCGAGCCCATCATAAAGTTGGCGTCCATAAAGAAGAGCGCGGTATCGCAACCGCAGATTTTGCCCCTGCCGCACACAACGGCATCGCGCTCGCCCGAACGCTCGCTCACGCTCTTGAGCTTGTCGGCATAGCCGGGAAACGAGAGGAAGTCCTCCGGCGCCAGATTGGCATCCCATTCCTCAAACGTGCCCTCGTCGACCGTCATGCGCATGCGCGCGCGACCGCTCACGCGAAAGTGTTTGCCGCAACGAGGGCAGACCTCGAGGTTGTCGTGTAGGCGTGCCTCATCGATCACGCGGCGGCACTCCGGGCACTTGATAAACACGTGGCGCGCGGGAAACTCGGCGCACGACTCGGTCATCGGTCCCTCGAGGACGTTGACCGTCTTCGCTTTTCTATTCATCAGCATAGAGATGCCCCATCAGATCGGTGTGATACATGCCCGACAAGAACTCGTCGTTTGCCAGCACGTCGAGCTGAAGCTCGCTGTTTTCGCTCACGCCCTCAATCACGAGCTCGCCCAGGGCCGAGCGCATCTTGCGAATGGCGCCGTCACGCGTGGGCGCACACACGATGAGCTTGCCAAGCATGGAGTCGTAGTACGGCGGAACTTTAGCACCGGTAAACATGGCGGAATCCCAGCGCACGCGCGGACCACCCGGCACACGCAACGCGGTGACCGTTCCGCATGACGGCAGAAAGTCCGGCGTTTCGGCATTGATGCGGCACTCCATGGCGTGGTTGCGGACCGGCATATCCTCCTGCTCAAAGGGCAGAGGCTGGCCGGCTGCCACGCGCAGCTGCCACTTGACCAAGTCGGTATCGGTCACAAACTCCGTAACCGGATGCTCCACCTGCAAGCGCGTGTTCATTTCCATAAAGTAGAAATTGCCGTCGTCCGAATACAGGAACTCGATGGTACCGGCTCCTTCGTAGCCGACGGCACGAGCCAGGTCACGCGCCGCCTTGTGCATGCGAGCACGAATGTCGTCGTGTCCGTCGAGGCACGGCGCGGGGCTCTCCTCGATTAGCTTTTGGTTGCGCCGCTGCACCGAGCACTCGCGCTCGCCGAGCGAAAACACATGGCCCTGCTTATCGGCCATAATCTGTACCTCAACGTGATGCGCCGGCGCGACGAACTTCTCCATGTAGCACTCGCCGTCGCCAAAAACGGCCTCGCCCTCGGCGCGTGCTTCAATAAAGGCCTTTGCCGCATCTTCCACGCGCTCGACCTTACGAATACCGCGACCGCCGCCGCCCGCACGCGCCTTAATAAGCACGGGGCAGCCAATGCGCTCAGCCTCGGCCGTCGCCTCCTCGGGGCTTTTGAGCAAATCGCAGCCCGGTACGATGGGCACGCCCGCCGCGGCAGCCGTTCGACGTGCGGCGTCCTTGTCGCCCATGCTGTCGATCACCTTGGCCGAAGGACCGACAAACGTCAGGCCATACTTGTCGCAGTCGCGCACGAAGCTCGCCTTCTCGGAAAAGAAGCCATAGCCGGGATGGATCGCCTTAGCTCCCGACTTTACGGCACAGGTGAGCACAGCATCGTCGTTGAGGTAGCTCTCGGCAAGACGCGGGCCGCCGATGCAATACGCCTCGTCGGCAAGCTGCACGTGCAGCGCGTCCGCATCGGCCGTGGAATAAACGGCGACGGTCTTGATGCCCATATCGCGGCACGCGCGGATAACACGGACCGCGACTTCTCCGCGGTTGGCGATGAGCACTTTGTCGAACATGAAGCCTTCCTTAACTTTCGTGCATGAGTGCAAAAGACATATCGGCGCGGCAGCAAACCTCACCGTTGACGCTCGCAGTACCCGTCGCAAAGCGGAACGGCCCGCGCGCACGCGTGATGGTGCACACCAGATCAACCGTGTCGCCCGGGCGCACCGGACGCTTAAAGCGCACCTTGTCCAGACTCGTGTAGAACGGCGTCGCGCCGCGCGCTTCCTCGTCGTCCATCAGCAGCACGCAACAGTTTTGGGCGAGCATCTCGCACTGAATCACGCCGGGGACCACCGGGTTTCCCGGAAAATGCCCCTGCAAAAAGTACTCGTCGCCCGTGATCGTGATCTTGCCGTGGGCCTCGTCGCCCACCAGCTCGGCCTCGTCGAGCAAAAGCATCGGCTCGCGATGCGGCAACAGCTTCTTGAGCTCTTCTTTGTTCATGGACATCACCTATCCGATCCTCATGAGGCAGCTGCCAAACTCCACGAGGTCGCCGTCGGCCACGCAGATCTCGAGCACCTCGCCGTCTGCCTCGGCCGTCACCTCGTTGAGAACCTTCATGGCCTCGATGATGCAGAGGGTCTCGCCGGCCTTGACCTTGGAGCCCACGTGCACAAACGGCTCGTCACCCGGCGCCGGGGCAGCATAGAAAACGCCAACCATGGGAGCGGTCACCTCGGTGCCCTTGGGCTCCGGTGCGGCGGCAGGCGCCTGCGCGGTGGGCTCCGGTGCGGCGGCAGGCATGGCGACAGGAGCCACCGCCGGAGCAGTCACGGCACCCGGCATAGGCATGGGCACGGCAACCGGCTGCGCGGCGCTCACGCGCTCAAGTTCGACCGCGGTGCCATCGGACTCCTCAACGCGTACGCGCGTGAGGCCGCGGTCCTCCATAACATCGGCTATCTCGGCAAGTCTTTTGGAATCCATGCTCTAGCTCCTCGTATATCTACGCAGCGCGATGGCGGCGTTGTGCCCGCCAAAGCCCAGGTTGGTCGAAAGCGCCCAGGTAAGGTCGGCGCGAACCGCTCGATTAGGCGTGTAATCAAGATCGCAGGCGGGATCGGGCGTGTGGTAGTTAATAGTCGGGGGTACCACACCCTGCTCGAGCGCCATGGCACAGGCCATGACCTCGATGGTGCCCGTGGCACCGATCATGTGGCCGGTCATCGACTTGGTCGACGAGACGTGCGCGGCGCGTGCCGCGTCCTCGCCGAGCGCACGCTTAATGCCCGCCGTCTCGGACGAATCGTTGAGCTTGGTCGAGGTGCCGTGAGCGTTGATGTAGAGGCCCTCGGAAGGCTTAACGTCGCCCTCGGCCACCGCCAGTGATATCGCACGGGCAATGCCGGCAGCCTCGGGATCGGGGCTCGTGATGTGATAGGCATCATCGGTGTTGCCGTAGCCCACGACCTCGGCATAAATGTGCGCACCGCGCGCCTGCGCATGTTCCATGCTCTCGAGCACGAGCACGCAGGCGCCCTCGCCCATCACAAAGCCGTCGCGGTCTGCATCGAACGGACGGCATGCCGTCGCGGGATCGGGATTGGTGGTCAATGCGCGGCAGGACGTAAAGCCCGCAACGGCATCGGGGATAATTGCGGCCTCAGCACCGCCGGCGAGAATCGCATCGGCATAGCCGTGCTTGATGGCGCGGAACGCCTCGCCCACCGCATGGGCCGAGGTTGCGCACGCGGTCACGACGGGCAGGGTCGGGCCCTTTGCCTTATGGCGAATCGCGATGTTGCCCGAAGCCATGTTGGGAATCATCATCGCGATCATGTAAGGAGATGCGCGACGAGGCCCCCGATCGGCGATCGTGTGGACGTTGTCGACGAGTGTCTGCATGCCGCCCACGCCCGACCCCACGTAGACGCCCAGGCGCTCTCGATCGATGGCGCCTTCGGCATCAAAGCCCGCATCGTGCATGGCTTCGTCCGAAGCCGCCATCGCAAACTGAACGCAGGG
Organism: uncultured Collinsella sp.; assembly: GCA_900549335.1. Classification (GTDB taxonomy): domain Bacteria; phylum Actinomycetota; class Coriobacteriia; order Coriobacteriales; family Coriobacteriaceae; genus Collinsella. The sequence goes on along the minus strand of UROJ01000010.1, from coordinate 10,232 downwards.
GTCGAGATGCTTGGCGTCACGCTTGCCAAAGTACTCGTTGCCGTCAAAGCCCTTGACCTCGGCTGCCACCTTGACAGCAAATGCATCGGTATCGAAGTGCGTGATCGGGCCGATGCCGCACGTGCCGGCGCACATGGCCGCCCAGGTGGCAAGCGCGGTGTTGCCGAGCGGCGACACGGCACCGATACCGGTGATTGCAACTCTCTGTTCCATCATGGTCTCCTCATCCAAGCCGTTCTTCGGTCCTGATTTCTACATCGCCATTCCGCCGTCGACGCGTACGACCTCGCCCGTAATGTAGGCAGCCGCATCGCTCGCTAAAAAGCGCACCACGCCGGCCACTTCCTCGGGGCGCGCCATGCGCTTTAGGGGAATCTGCTCCTCGGTTGCCGCGCGAACCTTCTCCGAGAGCTTTGCCGTCATATCCGTCTCGACAAACCCGGGTGCGACCGCGTTCACTCGTACGCCGCGGGGCGCAAGCTCGCGCGCTACCGCCTTGGTCAGGCCGATGACGCCCGCCTTGGAGGCAGCGTAGTTGGCCTGCCCGGCATTGCCCATCAGGCCCACAACCGAGCTCATGTTGATGACGCAACCGCCGCGCTGGCGCATAAAGGTCTTGGTGAGTGCGCGCGTCGTATTGAACGTGCCCTTGAGATTGACATCGAGCACGCGGTCGAAGGCATCGTCACCCATACGCATGAGCAGGCCGTCGCGCGTGATGCCGGCGTTGTTGACGAGCGCCCAAATGGAGCCAAAGTCGTTGAGGACCGCTTCCACGCACGCATTGACGGCAGCGGGGTCTGCCACGTCGCATTGATATGCGCGCGCCGTGGCGCCAACCATCTCGCAGGCTCCGCATGTCTCGCGCGCGGCATCGACGCTACCGGCATAGACGACGGCAATATCAAAGCCGTCCTCCGCCAAGCCAACCGCACAAGCGCGGCCGATTCCCCGCGAGCCGCCCGTGACCAGTGCCACACGGCGTGAGTCGTTGCGCTCGAGCGCGCCGTTGTTCAAGTTGCCCATGTCATTCCTTTCGGGTTACAGCCCTGTGGGCTATGCGAGCTCATCGGCAATAGCTGCGACCTGCTCGGCCGTTTCGCACGAATAAACGCGAACGTCGCTCAGCGTACGCTTGACCAGGCCCGACAGTGTTTTGCCAGGACCGACCTCAATAAATGTGTCGATGCCTTGATCCTGCAGAGTGTGCAGCGTATCGACCCAGCGCACGGCATGGCTCACTTGATTGGCCAAGACACCCGATGCCGTCTGGGGGTCCGCCGGATAGGGCGCCGCTGTCATATTTGCCAAAACAGGAATGAGCAACGGGGACGGCGCGTGACCGGCCTCAATATATGCGGCAAGGCCACAGGTCGCCTCGGCCATATAGGGGCTATGAAATGCACCCGACACCGCGACCTTCATGGCGCGGCCGCCAGCCTCTTTTACTAGGACGTCGAGCGCCTGCAGCGCCTCGGGCGCTCCGGCAACAACCGTCTGCTGCGGGCTGTTGTAGTTGACCGGCCAGCAGTCCTCGCCGGCCTGCGCAGCCAGGTTCTCGACTTGCGCCGCATCGAGCTTGATGACGGCGCGCATGCCGCCCGGATGGCGCTCGGCAGCCGCGGCCATCAGCGCCGCGCGCTCGAACACAAGCTCAAAGCCCGCTCGCGTATCGAACGCCCCCGCAAAGGTGAGCGCGGCGACCTCGCCCAGCGAAAATCCCGCACAGGCGGCAGGCACCACGCCGCGCTCACGCAATGCGGCGGCCGCTGCCAGGTCGTGAACGAACACGCACGGCTGCGTGTTCTCGGTCTGCGAGAGCTCCTCCTTGGAGGCGCTCCGGCACTGCTCGCTGGTCCCCGGGCGCACCTCGTCGGCGATCGCGAACACCTCGGCGGCCGCCGGCGATGTCTCGATCAGATCGACGCCCATCGCGGGGTGTTGGGCACCCTGGCCGGCAAACAGAAACGCTACGCTACCCATGCGCACGCACCCTTCAGGACGCGCTCGGCGCCATCGACCAGGTCGTCAACGATTTCGCGTGCGCTCTGGCGCTCGCTAACCATGCCGGCAATCTGTCCACACAAAAACGAACCCTCTTCGTAATTGCCGTCCTTGGCGGCCTTGCGAAGGGCGCCCGTGCCCATGGCCCCGAGCTCCTCGACACTTACGCCCGCCGCCTCGCTCTTGGCGTAGGCGTTGGTGAAGGGACTCTTGAGGGCGCGCACCGGATGTCCCGTCGAGCGGCCGGTCGCACGCGTCGAAGTGTCGTTGGCCTTCAGGATCATCTCCTTGTACTGCTCCGAGACGGTGCACTCATCGGCAACGAGAAAACGCGTACCCACTTGGACGCCAGCGGCGCCAAGCATAAAGGCGGCCGCCACCCCGCGGCCATCCGCGATACCGCCGGCGGCCACGACGGGAATGTCGACCGCATCGACGACCTGCGGCACCAGTGCCATCGTCGAGGTCTCGCCAATATGGCCGCCCGATTCGGTACCCTCGGCAACAACCGCCGTGGCTCCACGACGCACCACGAGGCGCGCCAGCGCCACCGAGGCAACGACCGGGATGACCTTGATGCCCGCCTCGTTCCACGCCTTCATGTACTTGGCAGGATTGCCGGCGCCCGTCACGACGACCGGCACTCGCTCGTCAATCACGACCTGCGCGACCTCGTCGGCAAACGGGCTCATGAGCATGACGTTGACGCCAAAGGGTTTATCCGTCCTGGCGCGCAGCTCGTGAATCTGGTCGCGCAGCCAGTTGGCGTCGGCGTTCATGGCTGCGATAATCCCTAAGCCGCCCGCCTCGGACACTGCGGACGCCAACGAGGCGTCGGCAATCCAAGCCATACCGCCCTGGAACACGGGCTTTTCGATGCCGAGCAGATCGCAGAGAGGAGTCTTGAGCATCTCTACTTCTCCAATGCCGCCTCGACCGTATCGGCGAACTCGCCGACCGTCTTGGGGTTCTCCTCGGTATCGAGCTGGATACCAAACTCGTCCTCGACGGCGACGAGGATCTCGACGGTGCCCAGACTGTCGAGGCCAATCTCCTCGAGCGTGGACTCAGGCTTCATCTCGACGTCGTCAAGGCCGGCGGTCTCGCGGATAACGTCGCAAACGCGCTCGAAGGTCTTCTGATCTGCCATGGTAGTTCTCCTTTGTTTGTGCCCTAGGGGCGTTTTTATTTCCTATGTGCGACTACTTCCAACGAAGCAGATAGCCACCTATATCCAAACCGGCGCCAAATCCAACGAGGGCAATGGTGTCGCCCGCTTTCAGTGCGTCGGTGCGTGCCAGTCGATCAAGCGCAAAGGGAATGCAGGCGCTCGAAATGTTGCCGGTCTCGCGCAGCGTTCGAACCACGCGCTCGTCTGGCACGCCCAGGCGCTTGACCGCCTGACTCAGGATTCGTTCGTTAGCCTGATGGAATACAAAATGGTCGATGTCTTCGACCGAAATGCCCGCATCGCTCGCAAGCTTATGGACCGTGTCGCAGATGGCGTTGACGCCGAACTTGAACACGCGGCGGCCATTCATGGACAGCACGCTCTCGCTATCTGCAGAGGCCTTAAACGGCGAGGTGCCGACCAGACCGGATACGCGCAACGTCTCGACGTCGGGCGCCGTCGAAAGCTCAACGGCAAGGGGGTTGTCTCCCCCAGCTCCAATCACTGCGGCGCCTGCCCCATCGCCAAAGAGCACGCAGGTGGCGCGGTCGGTCCAGTCGAGCGCACGCGTCATCTGCTCGGCAGCAACGACAAGCACGCAGGTGGCGCGACCGCGGGCGATATAGCCCTCGGCGACATCGAGCGCAAATACGAAGCCGGCACAAGCCGCCGAGACATCGAAGGCAGGGCACGTCGCGCCTAGTCGCTCAGCAACGGCACACGCCTCAGCGGGAACAAGGTGGTCACCCGTCGTCGTCGAGCAGACGATCAGATCCAGCTGGCTCGCGTCGATTCCGGACACCTGGAGTGCCCGCTCGCTCGCCGCTACGGCAAGGTCGTCAAGTGACTCGGTGGTGCAGACGTGGCGGCTCTTGATACCTGTGCGGGTAAAAATCCACTCATCCGAGGTATCGAGAAACTCGGACAGCTCGTCATTGGAAACACTGCGCTTAGGAAGCGCCGAGCCCGTTCCAAGAATCGTGAAACCCATCACTAACCTCCTTTGAGTTGTTGACGTGTTTACATCGACCAAGAGAGGATAGCGCATTTCAGTCGTTGTTGACGTGTTAACATTAAATTGCCCAAATGCGACAAAGGCTTCACATTGTGTCTATCTCTCGACACCATTGCGTTATTCACTTATTCATTAAGGAGGTAGCAGCCGTTATGGATGCCAAATTAACGATAGTCGACGTAACCGGATCGACCAACGATGACCTGCTCGAAGCAGGAAAACAGGGAGCGCCGCACGGCACAGGACTTGCCGCCCGGGCTCAGACAGCAGGACGCGGCCGACGCGGCCACAAGTGGGATTCAACCGCCGGCAACCTATTGCTTTCGATTGTCCTGCGTCCACGTGTTGATCCCACCAAGTACTCTGGTCTTGCCGCCGTCAGCGGCCTAGCGGTGCTCGAGGCGCTCGAAAAGCAGGGTCTTGCAAACGAGATTGGCCTCAAATGGCCCAATGACCTGGTCGCGCGAGGGCGCAAACTCGGCGGCATCCTGGTCGAGGCGGCTCGTGACAACGAGGGCAAGCCCTTTGCCGTCTGCGGCATTGGCGTCAATGTGAACTATGTGCCCTCGGAGGTTCCCGATGGCGGCCTGCCGGCAATCGGCCTCTCAGACCTCAACGAGAATGTTCCCACCGTCGATGTGCTACTCAAGGGAGTCCATCACGCGATCGTGAATGCCGTAGGCACATGGACAGATCTGCTCAACGCCATGGAAGAAGACGCTGGTCCGATCGCGCCCGTCCACGATGATTATGTCGCTCATCTCAATTGGATTGGGGAGCACGTAATCGCCCGTTCCCCTGCCGGTGACGAGCTGGCGCGTGGCATCTTTCAAACCGTCGATGCCTTTGGTCGAGCGTGCATCGAGACGGAAGACGACTTGCGATCCTTCCATTTTGAAGAGGCATCGCTGCGTCCCATGGGTAAATAGGGCACCATAGCCACCCACTCGGCTGCATTCCCCGGCGGTTCAAACCCATCATGCAAAACAAAAGAGCCCCGCTACCGTAATGGCAGCGGGGCTCTGTAAGCTATGAGCGATATCGCTTAGAGCTTGATGTCGATGTCGACGCCAGCGGGGAGGTCGAGACGCATGAGCGAATCAACAGTGCCCGAGGTGGGGTCGAGGATGTCGATGAGGCGCTTGTGGGTGCGCATCTCGAACTGCTCACGGGAGTCCTTGTTCACGTGCGGCGAGCGGATAACCGTGTACAGGTTGCGCTCGGTGGGCAGGGGGACAGGACCGGAAACGCGAGCGCCAGTCTTCTGAGCGGTCTCGACGATGAGCTTCGCGGACTGATCGACGACCTCGTGATCATAGCCCTTGAGGCGAATGCGGATCTTCTGGGTAGCCAACTTAAACCTCCAAAGAGTGCGAGAGATGTTCTCGCGGATTACGTAACAGGGAGCTCGAACTTAGGCGTTCTTGCTCATGACCTCGTCCACGATGGACTTGGGCGCGGGCTCATAAGAGTCGAACTGCATCGTGTAGGATGCACGGCCCTGGGTCTGGGAGCGAAGGTCGGTAGCGTAACCGAACATCTCGCCCAGCGGCACCTTGGCACGGATGAGCTTGCTGTTCTTGCGATCCTCCATGCCCTCGATCTTGCCGCGGCGACCGGAGAGGTTGCCCATAACGTCGCCCATGTACTGCTCGGGGGTCTCGACCTCGACAGCCATAATCGGCTCGAGCAGCTGCGGATCGGACTTCTTGAGGGCGTCCTTGATAGCCATGGAACCGGCGATCTTAAAGGCGGCCTCGGAGGAGTCAACCTCGTGGTAAGAACCGTCGAACAGGGTGACCTTGACGTCGAGGACCGGGAAGCCGGCGATAACACCGGTGTTCAGGGCCTCCTGGATGCCCTTGTCGATGGACGGGATGTACTCCTTGGGCACGACGCCGCCGACGATAGCGTTGACGAACTCGTAGCCGAAGCCCTCCTCCATCTTCTCGAGCTTGATGACGGCGTGGCCATACTGACCGCGACCACCGGACTGACGGACGAACTTGCCCTCGGCCTTCTCGACGTCGTGACCAGCGGTCTCGCGGTAGGCAACCTGGGGCTTACCGACGTTAGCGTCAACCTTGAACTCACGGAGCAGACGGTCGACGATGATCTCGAGGTGCAGCTCGCCCATGCCGGCGATGATGGTCTGGCCGGTCTCGTGGTTGGTGGACACCTGGAAGGTCGGGTCCTCCTCGGCGAGCTTGGTCAGAGCCAGGGACATCTTGTCCTGCTCGGCCTTGGTCTTGGGCTCGATGGCAACGTCGATAACGGGCTTAGCGAACTCGATCTTCTCGAGGACGATCTCCTTGCCCTCGGCGCACAGGGTGTCACCGGTGGTGGAGTTCTTGAAGCCGACGCAAGCGACGATGTCGCCGGCGGCAGCGTCGTCACGGTCGATACGCTCGGCGGCGTTCATCTCGAGGATGCGGCCGAGGCGCTCGCGCTGACCGTTGGAAGCGTTGACCACGTAGGAGCCGGACTCGGCGCGGCCGGAGTAAACGCGGACGTAGGTGAGCTTACCGACGAACGGGTCGGTCATGATCTTGAAGACCAGGCCGGAGAAGGGCTCGTCGAAGGAAGGATGACGCTCGATCTCCTCGCCGGTGTCCGGATCGGTACCGGTGACGGCCTCAACGTCGAGCGGGCTGGGCAGGTAGTCGACGACAGCGTCGAGCAGCTCCTGGACGCCCTTGTTCTTGTAGGCGGAGCCCACGAAGACGAGGTTGAGCTCGTTGGCCAGAACGCCCTTGCGCAGAGCAGCCTTGAGCTCCTCGACGGTGAAGTCCTCCTCCATGAGGATCTTCTCCATGAGCTCGTCGTCAAAGCTGGCAGCAGCGTCGAGGAGCTCCTCGCGCTTGGTGGCAGCGATGTCGGCAAACTCAGCCGGGATCTCGTCCATCGGCTCGGGGTAGGTCATACCCTTCTCGTCGGCCTTGAAGTCCCATGCGGTCATGGTGACCAGGTCGATGACGCCCCAGAAGTTGTCCTCGGCGCCCATCGGGACCTGAGCGGCCACGGCGTTAGCGTCGAGACGATCCTTCATGGTCTCGATAGCGTTGAAGAAGTCAGCGCCCACGCGGTCATACTTGTTGATGAAGGCGATGCGGGGGACGTTGAAGGTAGAAGCCTGACGCCAAACGGTCTCAGACTGGGGCTGAACGCCGGCAACGGCGTCGAAGACGGCGACAGCGCCATCGAGGACGCGCAGGCAGCGCTCGACCTCGGCGGTGAAGTCAACGTGGCCCGGGGTATCGATGATCTGGATGCGGTAGTCCTTACCGTCCTTGTTCCAGAAGCACGTGGTAGCAGCGGAGGTAATGGTTACGCCGCGCTCCTGCTCCTGAACCATCCAGTCCATGGTGGCAGCGCCCTCATGGACCTCACCGATCTTGTGGGTCTTACCGGTGTAGTAAAGAATACGCTCGGTCGTGGTGGTCTTACCGGCATCGATGTGGGCCATGATGCCGATGTTACGGGTATCGGAAAGCTTGTACTTAGGCTTAGCCATGTTAGTTCCTTACCTTAACTTACCAACGATAGTGAGAGAACGCGCGGTTGGCCTCGGCCATCTTGAAGACGTCCTCACGCTTCTTGACGGAAGCGCCAAGACCGTTGGAGGCGTCGAGGATCTCGTTGGCGAGACGCTCGGCCATGGTCTTCTCCTTGCGAGCGCGGGAGAAGTTGACGATCCAGCGGATACCCAGAGCGGTGGAACGACGGGAGTTGACCTCCATCGGGACCTGATAGGTAGCGCCACCGACACGCTTGGGCTTAACCTCGAGCGTGGGCTTGACGTTGTCCATAGCCTTCTTGAAGGTAGCGAGAGCGTCGCCACCCTCGGACTTCTCGGCAACAATCTCGAAAGCGGTGTAAACGATGCGCTCAGCGGTGGCCTTCTTGCCGTCAAGAAGGACCTTGTTGATGAGCTGAGTCACCAGGCGGTTGTTGTAAACGGCGTCAGGCTGAACCTCACGACGATTAGCTGCTGCACGACGCGGCATGTGAAATCTCCTTAAGTGTCTACCGTGCGGCGCTTAGGCGGCACACGGCGAAAGTATCAAAACGTTATCTGGCTTATTTGGCCTTGGGGCGCTTAGCACCGTACTTGGAACGGGCCTGCATACGGTTCTGGACCGGAGCAGCGTCGTAGGCGCCACGGATGACGTGATAACGGACACCAGGGAGGTCACGGACACGACCGCCGCGGACGAGCACGATGGAGTGCTCCTGCAGGTTGTGGCCCTCACCCGGGATGTAAGCAGTAACTTCGATGCCGTTGACGAGGCGAACACGGGCAACCTTACGAAGAGCCGAGTTCGGCTTCTTGGGGCTCGTGGTGAAGACGCGGGTGCACACGCCGCGCTTCTGGGAGTTGTGCTGCAGAGCAGCGTTCTTGGACTTCTTGGGCACGGAACGACGGCCCTGGCGAACCAGCTGGTTAATAGTAGGCAAAGCGTACTCCTTCTCGAATGATTCCAGCTTTCTGTAAAGTGCAACGGCTTGAATCGAGGGGTCAGCATCCCCCTACGAAACACGCAGTTCGATAGGATACGTGGCGTTAGCTGTGCCGTCAACAGACCACGCCGCCGGGCGTATCCCAAAATGAGCATATTTCCGCAAAGCCTACACAAAAGGAATCCCCTTCTGTGCGCGGGGGCGGATTCCCGGTCCGGGCGGCCTATCAAGATTTTGCCGCATACTTCCGAAATTCAGACGAATACCGCTCGCTTTAACCGCCCATTTACCACAAAAGAGGCCGCTTCCCCTAGTAGGAAGCGGCCCCAAATCTTACGAATAGACGATGGTAAAGGGTACTTCTGTTTCGGTCTCTCCTGTTGACGTACACCTCGTGCCCTCAAGCGTTACTGAGACCACTTGGTCGACATCAATCAACTTCGTTGGCACCCAGATGTTCTCTCCGCTATTGCGCGCATAAGAAAAATATAAGTTGAACACCCCTGCGTCGTCATCTTCGATAATCTGCTCCGATCCATCCTTGTAGCTGACGGTCAGCTTATTATCAACTGCTTCATAGCCCAAATCATCGATGTGCGTCTGGATGGAAAACGGGCTAATCTCAAGAGGCGAGTCACCGGAGCGGAGTTCCTTTGTATCGACGTACGCTCCAACGCTAAACTCGGGCGTCGATGCTTCAAACTGCCTCGCACCCTCACCTTCGCCCTCGGTCCACTGGATATTCCAGGTGACCGCATGTTGAAAACCTCGCTCGCGATCCATAGAAGCAAAGTACATCGTGCCATTAATGACAGTATCGCTTGATGTGTCCTTATCGATTGTGCAGCGTGTGTCAGCCCATTCCTCGCCGAACTTCATGTCGGGCGTGCCGATGCCCTGTTCTTCTTCACCATAAAGAACAAGTTCGCCGATCTCTGCTGCCGGCTTGTAGCAGTTAACTCCATTTGGATTGGACAACGTAAACGTCACGGCGCCGCAGCCGTTTTGATCGATAGCCATCTCATGGATATCGAGCGTATAGCCGTTGCCCTCGACGGACAGATTGACCTTCTGTACTGAACCCTCCAGGCTCTGGGGCGCGATGCCGTCACCAAACTCTCTAGTGTAGGTATATTTAGTCCCCGATGAACCGCCGTTGGTCCAGGTAATGGAATCCCCGTTGCCGTGGTTTCCCCAGGCTGAGGCAAAATAGCTGGAATTGATAACTGCGTAGGCGACCCCTCCGGTCGCCAACACTCCGACAAGACACCCGATTACAGCGACATAGAGAGGCTTCGCGTGGCCCTTTCGATGAAGCGGCTCACCCGCAGCGGTATTAAGGACGCGATCTGCAAGATCGTTATCGGCTTGAATGGACTCGAAGGCCTGCTTGATTTGATTGGATTTCACGGTCGCCCTCCTCTAGGATGAATTTGAGCTTCGATCGACCGCGAGCTAAACGCGTTCGAACGGTCGCGGCTGGTACATGCAACAACTCGGCAATCTCTGAGGTCGAAAAGCCCAGATAGTAATAGAGCACGATGGGAACACGGAATCGCTCCGGAAGTCGCATAACGTCTG
>UROJ01000009.1 GCA_900549335.1 uncultured Collinsella sp. | reverse complement strand
ATGCGAACCTCCAGTCCGGACCGCCCCGCGGTCCAACTTTCTGTCCGCACCCCCTTTTGGGCAAAAGTGGGAGATTATCCACGCTCATTCGGTAAGCGTCCAAAAATCCACGCTCATTTGCCGTGTCCCTGCCGCGCCACCTCTTGCGCCAGTTTCTGTCAAGTCGGTGCTTCTTGCGGGTTGCCCGTATAATGGTCTGCGTATGAACCGCAACCAAGGAGTTCCAGTTTATGGACCAGAACCTTTTTAAATTCGACCTGATCGCCGAGGACCCGACGACGCACGCGCGTGCCGGCGTACTGCACACCCCGCACGGCGACATCGAGACGCCGATTTTTATGCCCGTGGGCACCAAGGCAAACGTCAAGGGCATTCCTACCGAGACTGTCAAGAAGCTCGGCGCCCAGATCGTGCTCGCCAATACCTATCATCTGTCCATGCGTCCCGGCGAGGACACCATCGCCGAGCTGGGCGGCCTGCACAAGTTTATGAACTGGCACGGCCCTATCCTCACCGACTCGGGCGGTTTCCAGGTCTTCAGCCACAACGATGCCGTCAAGCTCACCGACGAGGGCGTGCGCTTTATCGTCAACGACTATGACGGCCGCCATGTGTTCTGGACGCCCGAGGACAACATGGAAATCGCCATGAAGCTCGGTTCCGACATCTGCATGCAGCTCGACCAGTGCCCGGGCTATCCCGCCACGCGCGCCTACGTTGAGCGCGCCGTTGAGCTGTCGAGCATGTGGGCCGAGCGCTGCTATAAGGCGCATACCCGCGACGACCAGGCACTCTTTGGCATCGTTCAGGGCGGCATGCACCTGGACCTGCGCCTGCGCTCGCTGCGCCATCTGGAGGAGTGCGGCGACTTCCCCGGTTACGGCATTGGCGGCTACTCGGTGGGCGAGGACCACGAGACCATGTTCGAGACCCTGGCACCACTCGTAAGCGAGTACATGCCCAAGCACAAGCCGCGCTACCTGATGGGCGTCGGCAACCCGACCACCCTCGTGCGCGGTGTGGGTGTGGGCATCGACATGTTCGACTGCGTGCTGCCGACGCGCACCGGCCGCATGGGTACGGCGTTCTCCAGCGAGGGTCGCCTCAACTTCCGCAACGCTCGCTTTGCGCACGACGATGGCCCCATCGATCCCACCTGCACCTGCCCGGTGTGCACGGGCGGCTACAGCCGCGCGCTCATCCGCCACATGGTCACGCAGAAGGAGATGCTCGGCGGCATTTTGCTGTCGATGCACAACATCTACTACCTGCTCAACCTTATGCAGCGTGCTCGCCAGGCCATTATCGAGGGCCGTTACGGTGCGTTCGTGAGCGACTGGATGAACAGCCCTGCGGCGGTGGATTACTAAGGGCGACAGACACGCTTGCAGAGCGTGGACAACGGCAATGGTCGAGCGCCAGCCGGTCGTCGCATTCGCTGACACCGGCTGCGCGACCGCTGACCGATAGCTTGCAAGTGCTTGATGCATCGTGGGTACCATACCGAATAGTTGATGCTCGGGCGGGTGTTTGACGCATGGCGTCGACCCCGCCCGTTTTCTTTTTCTCGATAGGAGTACCCATGATTAAGAATGAGAACGTCGAGGGCGAGCCTGCCTACGACGAGACGTACCGCCGCGGCCCCGTGGTCATGCGCGGCCCCATGATTCCCAAGGACAACACCTACGCCAACCTGCTGGCGCCCGAAGATTCGACTGACTGGCTGCATGCCGATCCCTGGCGCGTGCTGCGCATTCAGGCCGAGTTTGTCGATGGCTTCGGCGCGCTTGCCGAGCTTGGCCCCGCAGTGACCATCTTCGGCAGTGCCCGCACGCCTAAGACCGATCCGCTCTACAAGGCGGCGCGTACCGTCGGGCGCAAGATCGCGCAACGTGGCGTGGCGGTCATCACCGGTGGCGGCCCCGGCATCATGGAAGCGGCCAACAGGGGAGCGGCGAGTGTCAACGGCAAGTCAGTTGGCCTAGGCATTGAATTGCCGCACGAACAGGGGCTCAACAAATACGTGAACCTCGGCATGGACTTCCGCTACTTCTTTGTGCGCAAAACCATGTTCGTTAAGTACAGCTCGGGCGCCATCGTATTTCCCGGCGGCTTTGGCACGCTCGACGAGATGTTCGAGGTTCTCACGCTGGTGCAGACGCACAAGGTCAAGCGCATGCCGCTCGTGCTGGTGGGCAGCGAGTACTGGCAGGGCCTGTTCGACTGGCTCAACGGCCCGGTGATGAGCGCCGGTATGATCAGCCCGCTCGATCCGGATCTGGTACACATTACCGACGACCTCAACGAGGCCGTCGACATCGCCCTGAGCGGGCTGATGTAGAGTAGCTAAAATGGGACGGGGCTAAAAAGACTGGTCTGAAACGTTTGATACCAGTCTTTTTAGCCCCGTCCCAAATGAACTGCTTCTAAGTTGCGGTGGAATAGGGATTGATTGGCGGCTGAAGAGCCAAAAACAGTCCCTATTTCACCGCAAGTGGTAAAGGTGCCCCTAGTGGATGGGCTGGTAACGGGGGCAGTAGCTGATGGCGATGGCGTCGACGCCTACATGGGTGGCGATGGTGCAGCCGATGGGGCCGGTGCCGGCGTCTACGTAGTCCTGGCCTGCGAGTGCCTCGTCGACAAGCTCCTGCTCCTCGGCGGCACCGGTCGTGAGCACGCGCACGCTGGAGCCCGGATGCTCGGCCAAAAACGCGAGGCAGTCTGCCATGGTGTTGGCGACGATGCGCTTGGCGCCGCGGCCCTTCTTGATGGCCTTGATCTCGCCCGACTGCCACTCCGGCGAAACGGCCAGGCGAATATTGAGCATCTGCGTGAGCTGGCCGGCGAGTTTGGGCGCGCGGCCGTTCTTAACGAGGTTCTCGAGCGTGCGGGGAATCAGCAGCAGGTGCGCGTCGGGCAGGGTCGCGCGGATCTGTGCCTCGGTCTCGTCCAGGCTGCGGCCGTCCTCGCGCATGGCGAGCGCGTACTCCACCAGCAGGCCCTCGGCACCCGAGCCGGTGCGCGAATCGATGCAGCGCACGTCGAGCTCGTGGGTCTCGGCGACCAGGCATGCGTTGGAATAGCAGGCGGACCATTCGCTGCACAGCGAGATAAAGATCGCGCTGTCGTGGCCGTCAGCACGCACGCGGTCAAAGAGTGCCTTGAACTCGCCGGCACTCGGCTGCGAGGTGTGCGGCAGCTGCTCGGAGCCGGCCATGCGGGCGACGTACTCCTCGGCGGTGATCTGTACCTGGTCGAGCAGGTCCTCGCCCTCGATAATCACATGCAGTGGAATGACGTAAATGCCAAGCTCTTGAGCACGGGCGGGGGAGATGTCCGACGTGGAGTCGGTTATGATGGCAAAAGACATAATTGCACCTTTCATTGGGGCGCTTGCGCGCCGCCTTCTGAGAGCAAAGTGCGACAAGTATAGTGGAGTCGTTCCACATTTCTAGGTTCAATTGTTGAATAGTCAACAGTTTGAAGTGTCGGTGTGGAAATCATCAACTGGGGAAGAGGAATGCCGATGGAGGCGTTGGAGATATACAGGCGGCCGGTTGTGCTGTTCGATTTTGACGGCACGGTGGCCGATACGGGCCGGGCGGTGATGAGCTCGACGCGCAAGACGTTGGCCGCGCGCGGGTTTTCGGAGGCGCAGATGGGTGACCTGCGCCGCATGATCGGGCCGCCCCTGTGGAAGAGCTTTCACGACTTTTATGGCTTCTCCCGCGAGGAGTCGCTTGTGGTGGCTGACGAGTACCGTGCCTTTTTTGATGAGCTGGGACCGGAAGAGTATCCCGTGTTCGATGGAATCCCCGAGCTGCTCGATGGCCTTGTCGCGCAGGGGCATCGCTTGGTCGTGGCGACGTCACGCATGGAGGCAAAGTGCATTGACATGGTGGGCGAGCTGGGGCTTTCGCAGTTTGAGGCGGTGGTTGGCATGAATCCGCCGCAGGGACGCGAGACCAAGGCCGATTCGGTTCGCGATGCCCTGGCGGCGCTCGGCGCGACGGCCGACGATGCCGTGATGATCGGCGATCGCTTTAACGATGTGGAGGGCGCACACGCGATGGGCGTGCCGTGCATCGGCATCTATTCGGGCGCGGCAGCGCCGGGGGAGCACGAGGCCGCGGGCGCCGATGCGGTGGTGCACTCGGTGGCCGAGCTTGCTAAACTTTTCGCTATCTAATAGACATAATGTGAGGGGCGGGCGTACCCGTCGCTCATTGGTAAGGAGGTCGTCCATGAATCAGGTGGAGCAGAGCGTCGCTGAGTATGTCGACGAGGTCTGGGAGGATGTCGTCGCTGATATCGAGCAGCTGGTGAGTTATCCTTCCGTGGCAGTTTCTGCCGATGCGGAGCCCGGCGCGCCGTTTGGCCGCCCGGTCCGTGACGCGCTCGATTGCGCGCTCGGCATCGCGCAGAAGCTCGGCTATCAGACGAGCGACGACGAGGGCTATGTGGGAATCGCCGATATCCCGGGCCGCGGCGACAAGCAGCTCGCGACTATCTGCCACGTGGACGTGGTTCCCGCCGGCCCTGGCTGGAACACCGATCCGTTCGCGATGGAGCGTCGCGAGGGCTGGTTGCTCGGTCGCGGCGTGATCGACGACAAGGGCCCGGCAGTGCTGTCGCTTTATGCCGGCGCGTACCTGCTCAAGCACGGCATTGTTCCGCGCTACACCTTCCGCGCGCTGCTGGGCTGCGATGAGGAAGTGGGCATGTCCGACGTTCACCATTATCTGGAGAACCACGCAGACCCCGACTTTTTGTTTACGCCCGATGCCGAGTTCCCGGTCTGCAATGCCGAGAAGGGCCAGTTTGGGGCGACGTTCGTGAGTCCCAAGATCGACGGCGGGCGCATCGTGTCGTGGAGCGGCGCCGAGGCGAGCAATGCCATTCCGTCGCAGTCCATCTGCGAGCTCGCGATTGCCGCCGATGAGCTGCCGGCGCCGGTCGAGAATGCTGACCGCCTGGAGATCACGGCTCTCGACAATGGTCATGTGCAGATTTTCGCCCACGGTATTGGCGGTCACGCCTCGATGCCCGAGGGGACGATCAATGCCGTCGGCCTGATCGTGTCGTATCTGCGCGAGGCCGAGGACGCGTTTGGTGCCCGCGGCGAGCGCCTGCTGACGCCTGCCGAGCACGAGTTTGTCAAGTTTTTGGCCTTTGTGCATGCGGACGCCTATGGTCGCGGCCTGGGTATCGACGCGACGAGCCCGGCGTTTGGCCCGCTCACCTGCAACCCCGGCGTCATCCGCGTGGTGGATGGCCATATCGAGCAGGTCATCGACGTGCGTTTCCCTGATAGCACGAGCGCCGATACCATCCGCGAGCAGCTCGAGCCGCTCGTGGGGCGCTTTGACGTGACGTGTCGCCTGGGTCATGCAAAGGTGCCGTTCTCGGTGTCTGCCGACGATCCGGCCGTGAAGGCGCTTATCGATACCTATAACGAGTTTACGGGCAAGCACGCCGAGCCTTTTGCCATGGGCGGCGGCACGTACGCGCGCAACTTTGCCCGCGCCGTGTCGTTTGGCCCCGAGGAGACCGGTCTGGAGCTGCCCGCATGGGGCGGCCAGATGCACGGCCCCAACGAGTGCGCCAACGAGGAACAGCTCAAACAAGCGCTCAAGATCTATATTGTTGCGATCCTCCGTTTGAATGAATTGGAGCTTTAAGGTCTCGCGGTTTCCCAATCTAAGTTGTGGTGGAATAGTTCCTAGAAAGGGCCATTTGATGGCCAAGCAGGAACTATTTCACCGCAACTTTGTTTTTATTGGTGTAAAAGGCGGGTCATGCTTGGTGGCGGGTTTGTTATCCGTTTGTAAAGGCTGGGCCGGGCTTGCGGTAAGGGTCTATCAAATGCCCGTAAGAAACCGCAGATAACGCGGTTGTCGCCTGATCGGGGTCGTATCTTTCCAAACAGCAAAGCGGGCAGGGTGCCCGCGAGTCGCATGTACGAAAGGAAGATCATGCTCGATCAGGCTTATTCTCGTCGTCAGTTCCTCGGCCTCGCTGGTGGTCTTGCCAGCATCGTCGGTCTCGGTCTCGTTGGTTGCGGCGGCTCCGGCGCTTCCGACGCCGCCGACAAGGGTAGCGCCGCTGCTGCCGAGTCCGTCTCCGGCGAGGTGACCTACGACGGTGCCTCTTCGTTCCAGGCTCTCGTTGAGGCCGCTGCCGAGAAGTTCATGGACGCCAACCCCGATGTCTCCGTTTCCGGCTCGGGTAACGGTTCGGGCAAGGGCCTGACCGCTGTCGCCGCAGGCACCGTTACCATCGGCAACTCCGACGTCTTCGCCGAGACCAAGCTCGAGGCCGATCAGGTCAAGAACCTTGTCGACCACGAGGTCGCCGTCGTGGGCATGGGTCCCGTCGTCTCCAAGAACGTTGAGGTCGATGACCTGTCCCTCGAACAGCTCAAGGGCATCTTCTCCGGCCAGATCACCAACTGGAAGGAGGTCGGCGGCGACGACGCCAAGATCGTCGTTCTCAACCGCAAGGCCGGCTCCGGTACCCGCGCCACCTTCGAAGCGGCCGTCTTTGGCGACGAGGCCGTCGACTTTAAGGGCGACGCCGAGCTCGACAAGTCCGGCGATGTCCAGACTCAGATGGGCAGCACCGACAACGCCATCTCCTACCTCGACTTCTCGCACTTTGATGACTCCAAGTTCAACGCCATCAAGGTCGAGGGCGTGGAGCCCAAGAGCGCAAACGTCACCGACGACTCCTTTAAGATCTGGGCTACCGAGCACATGTACTGCCCCAAGGACGCCGACGAGGCTACCAAGGCCTTCCTGGAGTTCATGCTCTCCGACGACGTCCAGGGCAAGCTCGTCGAGGAGCAGGGCTTTATCCCCGTCTCTGCCATGAAGGTCGTCAAGGACGCCAGCGGCAAGGTCTCCGCTAAATAAGTAATCGCCCCGGAAAGGTTTGCAATGGCAAAACAGCTGCCAAAGCGCGACCTCGAGAACGTGGGCCTGGGCGTCACGGGCGCGTGCGTAGCGCTCGTGACGCTTGTCGTTGCCGCGCTCATCTTTATGGTCGCCCAAAAGGGCCTCTCGGCTTTCGTTAAGGACGGCGTCTCGATCGTCGAGTTCTTCACCGGCACCAAGTGGGACCTGGCCAACACAGCCGAAAACGGCCTGCCCTACACCGGCGCCCTGCCCCTGATCGTCACCTCGTTTGCGGTCATGGTGCTCTCCACGCTCATCGCGCTGCCCATCGCCATCGGCTCTGCCATCTTTGCAGTCGAGATTAGCCCTAAGTTTGGTTCCAAGGTCTTTCAGCCGCTTATTGAGCTTTTGACCGGCATTCCCTCGGTCGTCTTTGGCCTGATCGGTTTTCACGTGGTCGTCGGCTTCATGAAGAGCGTTTTCCACGCAAGCACGGGCTTGGGCATCTTGCCCGGCGCCATCGTGCTGGCCGTCATGATCCTGCCGACCATGACCACGCTTTCGGTCGATGGCCTGCGCGCTGTGCCCGATAGCTACCGTCAGGGCTCGCTCGCGCTGGGCTACACCCGCTGGCAGACCATCTGGCACGTGGTGCTCAAGTCCGCCATGCCGTCGCTCATGACTGCGGTCATCCTTGGCATGACGCGTGCCTTTGGCGAGACGCTCGCCGTGCGCATGGTTATCGGCGGCATAGAGGCCATGCCGACGTCGCTGCTGTCGCCGGCGTCCACCATCACCACCACGCTCACCACGTCCATGGCGGTCTATGCCGAGGGCTCGGCCCAGGACGATGTTCTTTGGGCGCTCGGTCTGCTGCTGATGGGCATGAGCCTCATCTTTATCCTGATCATCCACCTTATCGGCCGCAAGGGGGCGAAGACTCGTGGCTAGCACGCGCATCCATATCGACGAGGCGAGACTCGGGCGCGTCCAAAGGCAGGACCGCATCGCCACGGGCGTGTTGACGGCGATTGTCGCCATCGTCATGCTCATCGTCGTCTCCATGGTGGCCTACATCCTGTTCGAGGGCATCTCGACGCTGCTTAAGCCGGGCTTCCTCATGCAGCCCGCGCGTGCCAACGGAACCTAGGGCGGCGTACTCTATCAGCTGTTCGACTCGTTCTATCTGCTGCTGATCACCTTGATCATCTCGGTGCCCATCAGCCTGGGCGGGGCGGTCTTCCTGGTTGAGTACGCGCCGAACGGCCCTATCCGCGACATCGCCTCCACCGCTATCGAGACCTTGTCCTCGCTGCCTTCCATCGTCGTCGGCATGTTCGGTTTTCTGGTGTTCTCGGTGCAGCTGGGCTGGAAGTACTCCATCATCTCCGGCGCTGTCGCGCTCACCATGTTCAACATCCCCATCCTGGTGCGCGTGATCCAACAGGCGCTCGAGGACGTGCCGCAGGCCCAGCGCGATGCGTGCCTGGCTATGGGCCTCACCCGCTGGGAGGCCACGCTGCACATCCTGATCCCCGAGGCCATGCCCGCTATCGTGACCGGCATCGTGCTTTCGGCTGGCCGCGTGTTTGGCGAGGCCGCGGCGCTGCTCTTTACCTCGGGCATGAGCTCGCCGGTTCGCCTGAACTTCTTGAGCTTTAACCTGTCGAGCCCTACCTGCGCCTGGAACGTGTTCCGCCCCGGCGAGTCGCTCGCCGTGCATATCTACAAGATCTATGGCGAGGGCAGCCCCGAGGCCCAGCAGATCGTCTGGGGCACCGCTGCACTGCTGATGATTTGCGTGCTGCTGTTTAACGTAATCGCCCGTATCGTGGGCAAGCAACTGGCAAGGAAGATGACGGCTGAATGAGCGAGATGAATGTAACGCCCGCAACCGAAGCGGCATCGTCCGAGACCCAGGACTTCCTGTCGAGTGTGGGGGAGAGCGAGAAGCGCGTGCGCGTGAGCGGCAAGGCCGTGAGCGACGAGGTCGTGCTCTCCACCAAGGACGTCAACGTGTACTATAGCGACCACCATGCGCTGCACGATACGTCGCTCGACTTTCATAAGGGCGAGATCACGGCGCTCATCGGGCCTTCGGGCTGCGGTAAGTCGACCTTCTTGCGTAGCCTCAACCTGATGAATCGCGAGATTCGCGGCTGCCGCGTGGAGGGCGAGATCAACTACCGCGGGCGCAACGTGAACACCAGGACCGAGAATACGTACGAGTTGCGCCGTTCCATTGGCATGGTGTTCCAGCAGCCCAACCCGTTCCGCAAGTCCATTCGCGACAACATCACGTTTGCGCCTAGGCGCCACGGCATCACCGACCGTGACGAGCTCGACCGCATGGTCGAGGAGAGTCTGCGCGGCGCGGCGCTGTGGGACGAGGTCAAGGACAAGCTCGACAAGAGCGCCTATGCGCTTTCGGGTGGTCAACAGCAGCGCCTGTGCATCGCGCGCACGCTGGCGCTCAACCCCGACGTGATCTTGTTCGACGAGCCCTGCTCGGCGCTCGACCCCATCTCGACGCTGGCGATCGAGGACCTCATGTCGTCGATCGTTGCCGACCGCGCCATCGTCATCGTGACGCACAACATGGAGCAGGCGTCGCGTGTGTCCAACCGCACGGCGTTCTTCTACATGGGCGATATGGTCGAGTACGACGAGACTGACGAGATTTTCCAACGGCCCAAGGATAAGCGGCTGAATGATTACCTCACCGGCATGTTCTCCTAGTCCGGGACATGCTTGAGGCCCGCGGCGGCCACGGTTGCCACGGGACTGATTGGAGAGGCGGGTCATCTCTTTTGCGAGATGGCCCGCCTTTTTGTGTCGCGTGCGGCCCGCCTTTTCGCTGCTATCATGGACAACGTTGAATTTCTACGAAGGAGCAGGGCACATGGCGATTCTTTTGGGATGCGATTCCGTCAGCCTAGAGTTTCCCACCAAGCATATTTTCGATAGCGTGACGCTCGGCGTGGGCGAGGGTGACCGCATTGGTATTGTCGGTAAAAACGGCGACGGCAAGTCGACGCTGCTGAGCGTGCTCGCCGGCACGCTGGAGCCCGATGACGGGCGCGTGACGCACCGCCGCGACACGACGATTGGATTGCTCGGCCAAAAGGATAACCTGGTCGATACCGACACCGTGCATCATGCCGTCGTCGGTGACACGCCCGAATACGAGTGGGCCTCGAGCCCGCGTACGCGCCAGATTCTGGCCGGCCTTATTAGCGATGTGCCCTGGGAGGGCACGGTGGGCGAGCTTTCGGGCGGCCAGCGCCGTCGCGTGGACCTCGCGCGTCTGCTGATCGGCGACTATGACGTGCTCATGCTCGACGAGCCCACCAACCACCTGGACATGCGCACCATCAACTGGCTCGCGCGTCACTTAAAGGCCCGCTGGCAGCGCGGCCAGGGCGCCATGCTCGTGGTCACGCACGACCGCTGGTTCTTGGACGAGGTCTGCACCAGTATGTGGGAGGTCCACGACGGCCAGGTCGATCCCTTCGAGGGCGGTTACTCCGCATATATCCTGCAGCGCGTGGAGCGCGACCGCATGGCCGCCGTCACCGAGGAGCGTCGTCGCAACATGGCACGCAAGGAACTCGCGTGGCTGAGCCGCGGTGCCCAGGCGCGCTCCACCAAGCCCAAGTTTCGCGTGGATGCCGCCCGCGAGCTCATCGCCGACGTGCCTCCCGTGCGTGACGAGCTGGAGCTCAAGCGCCTAGCCGTGAGCCGCCTGGGCAAGCAGGTTATCGATGTGGTCGACGTGGACGCTGGCTATGCGGATACCGATGGCGCGCCCAAGCAGGTGCTCTCTGACGTGACCTGGCTCATTGGTGCGGGCGACCGCTATGGCCTGCTGGGCGAGAACGGCGCCGGCAAGTCCACACTGCTTGACGTGATCCAGGGTAAAATTGCGCCCACGCGCGGCCGCGTGAAGATTGGCCAGACGGTACGCTTTGGCGTGCTGTCGCAGCAGCTCGAGGAGCTCGAGCCCTACATGGGCGACACGATCCGCGAGGTGCTCAGCAACTATAAGAAGTACTACGTCATCGACGGCAAGGAGACTTCGCCCGAGAAGCTCTGCGAGCGTCTGGGCTTTACGACGCAGCAGCTCTGGAGTCGCATCGGCGATCTTTCGGGCGGCCAGCGCCGTCGCCTGTCGCTGCTACTGACAATCCTGGACGAGCCCAATGTGCTCATCCTGGACGAGCCCGGCAACGACCTGGATACCGACATGCTCGCGATTGTCGAGGATCTGCTGGACGGTTGGCCCGGCACGCTGATCCTGGTGACGCACGACCGCTTCTTGATGGAGCGCGTGACCGACCAGCAGTGGGCGCTGCTCGACGGCCACCTGACGCATATGCCCGGCGGCGTGGACCAGTACCTGCGCCTGTGCAACGCCACCGCCGAGGGCGAGCCCGTGGGTGCGCCGAGCGCCAAGACCGGCACGTTCGACACCGGTGCCGCGGCAGCTGCGGCCGAAAAGCCCAAGTCGAGCGGTCAGCCCAACGGCCTGTCCAACGCCGAGCGCCAGAAGCTCCGCCGCGAGGTGAGCTCGCTCGAGCGCAAGATGGAAACGCAGCGCGCCCGCGTGGAGGAGGCCGAGGCCGCGATGGCCCAAGTCGATCCCACCAACTACACGGCGCTCGGCGAGCAGCAGGCAAAGATCGACGAGGCTCACGCTGCCATGGACGAGCTGGAGATGGCGTGGCTCGAGGCAAGCGAAAAGCTCGAGGGCGAGGAGTAGGCGAGAATGATCAAAGCCGCGTTTTTCGATATCGACGGTACGCTGCTGAGCTTTAAGACCCACCGGATTCCGGCGTCGGCGCAGCAGGTGCTCGACAGCTTTCGCGAGCAGGGGATTGCGTGCGTGATCGCCACGGGCCGTCCGACCTACCAGATGCCGGATTGGCTGCTCGATCTTGGTTGGGATGCGTACATTACGCTTTCGGGCCAGCACTGTTTTGATGCCAAGGGCGTCTACCGCAGCTGCCCGATTGATCCGGACGACGTTGCGGTGATTGTGGACCAGGTGGCGCAGGGGTGCTATGACTCGCTGTGTATGCAGGGCGAGAACTCGTTTGTGAACCGCCTGTCCGAGCGCGTGGTGACGGCCGGCAGCAACGCGGGAATCGTTTACCACGAGGAGCCGTTTGAGCACGCCTTTGACGCGCCGGTCTACCAGTTTTGCGCCTTTGTGGACCCTGCCGACGAGCATATCGTGACCGACGCGGTGTCGCATTCGCTCACTACGCGCTGGTGCGATCTGTTCTGCGACATTATTCCCGCTAACGGCGGCAAGGACCTGGGCGTGGCAGCGACGCTGGAGCGCCTGGGTGTCGACGCGAGCGAGGCGATCGCCTTTGGCGACGGCGAGAACGACCTGTCGATGTTCTCGGCCGTGGGCACAAGTGTGGCCATGGGCAACGCGCAGGATACCGTGAAGGCCGCAGCGACCTACGTGACGACCGCCGTAGACGACGACGGCATCTACAACGCCGCCAAGCACTTTGGCCTGCTATAGCTACGGATTCGGCACTTGGGGACGTTCCTTTTGTTCCGGCAGTCGGGGGCACTCCTTGCGGGGCGTGTCCCCGCTTTGTTTTCGTCCCGTGCGTTTTGTGAAACACGGTTAACTTTTTAAACAACGTAGTAAGACATGGGCAACTTTTGCGGTAAAGTAAATCAAGTAAAAGTATCCAAAGGCTAACTAGAAGCCATCGCGAAAGGCGGCCCATGGCCCTACGTGAATCCGGAGAAGACTATCTCGAATCGATCTACGTTCTGTCGGAACGTCAGGGCACCGTGCGCTCGATCGACGTTGCGGAGTACCTCGGCGTAACCAAGGCGAGCGTTTCCAAGGCCATGGCGACGCTGGAAAGCAACGGCTATGTCGAAATGGGCAAACGAGATGTTCATCTGACAGAACGAGGGCTGGAGGTCGCTCGTCAAATGTGGGAGCGTCACTGCTTTTTCGTGGGGCTGCTGGAGGATGCGGGTGTTTCGGCTGAGGTCGCGTCGCAAGAGGGCTGCCACATGGAGCACTGCCTGAGCGAGGAAAGCTTTGAGAAGCTGAGGGCGATGCTGGGACGGGACAGCGACCGGGACCAGTAGCCCCGCCAACCAAGTCCAACTCAGACAAGGAACCCCGCCACCAAGCGATGCCCAAGAACCGCCAGCAACGTTACCGCAGGCCGGGACCGGGCTTGGTTTTGAAAACACTCCGCAGACCAGAAGCGCCCCCGTTCGTAGCTCCGAAGGAGCAGAACGGGGGCGCTTCATTGGTCGAGGACGTTTTCAAAACCAAGCCCGGTCCCGGCCGGAGGGACCACAGGCGCTACAGGTTCTTGACACCCATCGCGCGCATGGCGTTCAGGATAGCGATGATCGCCACGCCTACGTCGCCAAAGACGGCAAGCCACATATTGGCGATACCCAGCGCTGCCAGCACAAGGATCAGCAGCTTAATGCCCAGCGCAAAGATTATGTTCTGCCAAACAATCGACATGGTCTTGCGCGCCACGCGGATCGCTCGGGAGATGTTGGACGGCTTGTCGTCCATCAGCACGACGTCCGCCGCCTCGATTGCGGCGTCGGAACCCATGGCGCCCATGGCAATGCCAACGTCTGCGCGGGTGAGCACGGGTGCGTCGTTGATACCGTCGCCGACAAAGGCGAGCTTTCCCTTGCCGCTTTCGGCCGCGAGCAGCGCTTCAACACGTTCGACCTTGTCGCCCGGCAGCAGCTGCGCGTGGAACTCGTCGAGACCGAGTTGCTTGGCCACAGACGCCGCAACCTCCTCGCGGTCGCCCGTGAGCATGACGGTGCGCTTGACGCCGGCGGCGTGCAGGTCGCGAATCGTTTGCTCCGCATCGACCTTGATGGTGTCGGCAATTACGATGTGGCCGGCATAGGTGCCGTCGACGAGCACGTGGAGGATCGTACCGACGACCTCGCAATTGGGAGCGTCGATACCGGCCGCAGCAAGCATCTTGGCGTTGCCGACGACGACATGCTTGCTGTCGATAGTCGCCGTCACGCCATGGCCCGCGTCGTTGGCGGAGTCGCTCACGCGCTTGGGGTCGACCTCGCCCTGGTAGGCGAAACGCACGGACTGCGCGATGGGGTGATCGGAGAACGACTCCGCAAGGGCCGCGACCTCGAGTAGCGACTGCTCGGTATAGCCTGCCTCGGGGTGCACCGCGACGACCGAGAACGTGCCGTTGGTGAGCGTGCCGGTTTTGTCGAAGACGACGGTATCCACGTCGGCGAGCGTCTCGAGGTAGTTGGAGCCCTTGATGAGAACGCCCAGCTTGGACGCGCCGCCGATGCCGCCAAAGAAGCTCAACGGTACGCTGATCACGAGGGCGCACGGGCAGCTGACGACCAGGAAGGTCAGACCGCGCAGAATCCAGTCGGACCAGGCACCGGTGATCAGGCCGCCGCCAAGTGCGAGCACCGCGGCCGCGCCGGTGACGGCGGGCGTGTAGACGCGGGCAAAGCGCGTGATGAAGTTCTCGGTGCGCGCCTTCTTTTCGCTGGCATTCTCCACGAGTTCCAGGACGCGCGCGACGGTGGACTCGCCAAAGGGCTTGGTGGTGCGCACGTGGATGAGGCCCGTCATGTTGATGCAGCCGCTGATGATATCGTCGCCGGACTTGGCGGGGCGGGGGACTGACTCGCCCGTGAGCGCGGCGGTGTCGAGCTGGGTTTCGCCCTCGACGATGACGCCGTCGATAGGCACGCGCTCGCCGGGCTTGACCGCAATCACGGTGCCGACGGCGATGTCATCGGGAAAGACCTGTTCGAGCGTGCCGTCGGCTTGCTCGACGTTAGCGTAGTCGGGCGCGATGTCCATCATGGCGCTGATCGACTTGCGGCTTTTGCCCACGGCATATGCCTGGAACAGCTCGCCGACCTGGTAGAACAGCATGACGGCGGCGCCTTCGGCCATGTGCGGGTCGGTGTCGGGGAAGAGCACCATGGCAAACGCGCCGATGGTCGCGACGGCCATGAGGAAGCTCTCGTCGAACGCCTTGCCGCGGCGGATGTTGTTGTATGCCTTTTGGAGCACGTCGTAGCCGGCAATCAAAAAAGGCACGAGGAACAGTGCGAAGCTGGCGTAGATGTCGCCCGGGGTGCCGAATGCGGCAGTGAGGGTGCCGAGCTCATCGAGGGCGTACACCACGGCAAAAATGCCCAGCGCTACCAGGATGCGGTTGCGCTTATGCTCGAGTGACTCTTTTTTCTTGCGCTTCTTCTTTTTCTTCTTGGGGTCGGCGGTGGCCATGATTCGTATCCTCCCATTTGAATGTATGAACACTCGCTCATATAATTTCGCGAGCAAAGGCCGCGGCAAGCGCGGCCTTGCGGGTTGGCGTAAACCTGGGCTAGAGAATGATCTCGCAGTCCGGCTCGGCGTCGGCGGTGAACTCCACAACGCGGTCGAGGACCTCGTCGAACTCGGCGTCATCGGCCTCGAGCGTCAACTTCTGGGTCATAAAGTTGACCGAAACGGACTTGACGCCATCGAGCTTGGCCAGCTCGTCCTGAAGCTCACGCGCGCAGTTGGCGCAGTCGATCTCGTCGAGTTTAAACTGCTTTTTCATGGTGGATTCCTTTCCCCGTATTTGCGGCTTGGGTGCAGGCCGCGCTGGTACCGTGGTTGGTCGCTATTCGCAGATGTGGCTCATGCCCTGGTTGAGCATGGTGTAGACGTGGTCGTCGGCGAGCGAGTATAGGATATTGCGCCCGTCGCGCCGGAATTTAACCAGGTGCGACTGCTTGAGTGTGCGCAGCTGGTGCGACACCGCGGACTGCGAGGTTTCGGTCGCTTCGGCGATGTCCGCCACGCAGAGCTCGCGGCCCATGAGGGCATAGAGGATCTTGATGCGCGTGGTGTCGCTGAAGACCTTGAACAGGTCGGCGAGGTCGTAGAGAAGCTCCTCGTCGGGAAGGTCCTCGGGCGAGCAGGTGGTGGGAATCGCGGGTTCGGTGGCCTCGATGTCGGGTTTCGTTTCATCAACGCGGATGCTCATTGCAATATCCTTTCATATGAACATGCGCTCATATAACTTGCTTCCGATTATATGAGTGTATGTTCATATGTCAATGACGTTCAG
>UROJ01000008.1 GCA_900549335.1 uncultured Collinsella sp. | reverse complement strand
AGAGCACCTGGGTCGAGCCGATGGACCCATACTTTACGCTTACCAAGTCGCCCTCGGTCTGCGACGACATCATGCGCGAGTTTGGCGTCGCGCCCATGGCATGTTCGCCGACCGGCCACATCATCAACGGCCACACGCCCGTTAAAACCACCAAGGGTGAGCAGCCCATCCGCGCCGAGGGCAAGCTACTGGTCATCGATGGCGGCTTCTGCCGCGCTTACCATCCCAAGACGGGCATCGCCGGCTATACGCTCATCTCGAGCTCGCGCGGCTGCCGCCTCAAGTCGCACCGGGCCTTTACGACAGTCGCCGAGGCACTCACGCGCAACGTGGACATCGAGAGCGAGACCAACCGTTTTGACCAAGCAGACCGTCGCCGCATGGTGAGCGACACCGATACTGGCGCCAAGATTCGCAGCCAGATCCAGGACCTGCGCCAGCTGCTCGATGCATATAGAAACGGTGCTATCGAGGAGCGCGCCTAGCACCACCCGCGGGGATTGGCTAAACTTGCTAAGTTTGTCATCCCCGCGGCGCTTCGGCGCCAGCTTAAGGCAGGTACCATGCAAAAGCTCCTTGCGCAGATCATGAAATTTGGCGTCGTCGGTGTCATTGCCACGGTTATCGACTTTGGCATTATGAATCTGCTCCACTACGGTCTGGGCCTCAACATCCTAATCGCCAACACCAGCGGCTTTATCATCTCGCTCATCTTTAACTACCTCGCAAGCATGAAATACGTGTTTGCGCACAAGGAAGGCATGAGCCGCCGCCGCGAGTTCATCATCTTTGTCGTGCTGTCCGTAATCGGTTTGGCGCTCAACGACGGTATCGTGCTGACACTCAACGCCGGTCTGGGGCTCGAGGCCAATATCGCCAAGATCTGCGCCACCGCGCTTGTCATGGTCTACAACTTTGTGACCCGCAAGATCTTCCTGGAGGGCGACGAGACAAAATAGCTCGAAACCCCTGCAGCATTACGGCGCCCACGGACGACGCGCACTCAGCGCAGTATCGTCCGTGGGTGCCGCTCGTTTACGGGCAAATTTTCAACGTTTACGGATTAGCTCTTGAAAATTTGACGAGTTCGTATAGTTCTTGGCAAAGACCTTACGTTTCCCTTGCAAAAGATCTAAAGTATCCCCTGCTCGATTCATCAACGCATTGGATGTGATTACGTGCGCAAGGCGCTGGCACAACCTCATACCAAGCAGTTCCTCAAGTTTGCCGTCGTGGGTCTTATCTCCTTTGGCATCGACTGGGGCATGCTCATTGCGCTCGTCGAGCTGTTCCACCTCGACTTTTTGATGAGCACAACGGTTTCGTTTATCACGTCCGTCGTGGTCAACTACTGGCTCAGCATGAAGTACGTGTTCGACCACCGCGAGGGCATGAGCCGCAAGCGCGAGTTCACGATCTTCACCATCCTGTCGGTGATCGGCCTGGGCCTCAACGACCTGTACATGTTTGTGGGCGTCACGTTTTTGAGCATCGGCTACCAGGCCATGAAGGCCATCGCCACGTTCCTCGTCACCTGGTACAACTACTTCAGCCGCCGCTTCTTCCTCGAGGGCGCACGGTCATAGTCGATTCACTATTTGCTTGAATGTATAACCGGTTGGAATTCCCGTTCCAACCGGTTTTTTTGTTTGCAGAGAGACCCGGCGACCCAGTCCCATTCGCATGAAAAACGGGCGGTCCGGATGTTGGTCCGAACCGCCCGTCTGGCGCGCTATGTCGAGGCCTCTAGCCCGTTACGTAATACCAAACAACGTTGTCGCCATTGGAGAGAACGTAGTTACTGCAGGCCGTCATGGGCGTTGTGCCGTTGACGGAGTACATCCAGCCGCTCGTGCCGCCGTACTGTTTCTCGGCCAAACCACCAATCGCGGAGACATACGTACCGTACGACGAGCCATGTGCGTTGACAGAAAGGCCCAGCGCGCACAGGGCATCGTAGACGGTAGCGCCTTCGTTAAAGGTAAAGGTGCCACCAGAGGACACAGGATTGCCCACAGAGCTCGATGTGACCGAAACCGTCACCGTAACGTAGCTAGGCTGCTGCGAGCTGCCCTGGTCGCCAGTAGAGGCGTTGCCGTTATCGGGGGCAGAAGATGCCCCGCTGGATGAGGAGGAGGCGCCAGGCGTAGAGCCGGCCCCGCCAGAAGAAGTCGAGTTCTGAGAAGTCGACTGATTGCCGTCGGTCTTTTTATTGCTGTTCTTCTCTCCAGACTTCTTGCCATCCTTGTCTTCGGACTTTTTGCTATCCGAGCCCTTGTTTGATTCCTTGTCCGAAGACTCGGACTCCTTCTTAGAGTCAGATTTATCCGAACCCTTAGACTCGTCGTTCGCACCATCCGAAGATTTGGAATCCTTGGAGCCAGCTTTACCCGAAGCGACGGTCGAGTCAGACCCCTTGGCGTCCTTCGCGACGACGCTCTCCCCCGTCACGGTCTGAACGATCCAGTCAATGGACCAGGCGCCGCTCTCGGAAGGATGGACGAAGCCCAGCGATATGACAATTAGCGCAACGCACGCGGCGGTCAGGACGCCAGTAAGCGCCTTCCGTCGAGGGGCGGACGCCGCCGAAGCGGCGCCCTGTTGCTTTGCATCGTCGAACTGAATGAACGAGGAATTTGGTTGCTTGGGGTCAGCGTCCTTGGATTTATTGGACACAGCCCTCACCTACCGACGTTTGGTGAACACGAACACGCCGACGATGGCGAGACCGATGACGCCGGCGGCAACGCCAACAATGGCGAGCGGGTTGGCGCCAGTCTCCTGCTCGGAAGCACTAGAGGGCTTCTTAGCAGTGGTCGTAGAAGCAGCACCCGTATCGGACTTGGAATCGGACTTCTTGTCGGACTTGCTGTCCTTCTTGTCAGACTTCTTGTCAGACTTCTTCTCGTCCTTCTTATCGGACTTATCGGAGTCCTTCTTGTTGGGCTTGTTGTCCTTGGTCTCGGTCTTGGTCGACACCGTCGTCTTGGTCATCGGCTTATGACCCGGAGCGACAGCGCCGCCAGCCTGCTGGACCTTCGTGCCGGAGCCGGAACCCGTGCCCGTGCCAGCGCCAGCACCGGAACCGTTGCCAGCGCCACCATTGCCGCCATTGGAGCCAGAACCGCCATTGCCGCCAGGGTTAACAGCATTCTTGGTCCACTTGGCATACAGCGTCAGATCGGCCGTCACCGGCGTACTGAAGTCATACGCCCGCGTGCAAGCCTCATCGGTGAACCAACCGCCGAAAGTGTAGCCATCGCGCGTCGGATCGGCCGGCTTGACCAGCTTGCCGTCGGCCGTAGCAACAAACTTAGTGTCGCAAGCAGACCCGCCGTTGGAATTAAAGGCAACCGTCCAAGACTCAACGGCCCCGAGCTTGAACAGCGTGCCCGAATCATTGATGTAGTACAGGCTGCCAGATGCATCGGCAATGACCGTAGAGTCACAGTACTGGTAATGGCCAGCCGCATCATAAATCTGCGTCGCCTCTGCATCACCGAGCGTATAGCGATACACGCCACCACCAGCAGAGTAGTTGACGTAATCCTTGCTATCCGCGCTGTTAACGGTGAAGTACACATAGGTCTTGCCGCCCTGAACACTCACCAGCGGAGTAGCAGCAATACCGTTGAGGCCAGCCGGCAGCGCCTTGCCGTCGGCAGCAGCGACCATCGTGGTCTTACCCGTCTTCAGGTTATAGAGAACCAGAGCAGAGCCCGTAGCCGTCTGTCCGCCGACAATCAGATTGTCACCAAACACCGCAGGGGCGCTCAGATTATTCGTAAGGCCCAGATCAACCGTCTTCTGTGCACTCAGCACACCCTTCGCCGAAAGCGAAATCACATGGAGCTTTCCGTCGTGCGTCATCTGATAGAAGGTCGAACCATTGGACGGATCGGCAATGCAATCGGCATTTGCGACAGCGCCGAGCTCCATGGTCGAAACGACATCGCCCGTCGTCTTATCAATGCACTTAAGCGTGCCCGCGCTCGTAGGAACGATGGCATACTTATCCGTCAAAGCCGCACCAGTCCAGTAATAGCCCTCGGAAGCGTCAATGTTCTGCCAAGAAACTTCGCCCGTGGCAATCTTAATGCGCATAAAGGAGCCGTTGCCGTAGGTCGCGTTGTAATTCTCGTCATACGAAATATCGACCGAGCCTACATAGACGTACTCGCCGTCCGAAACGACGGTGCAGGAGCTCTGCGTCAAGTCCGTCAAACCAGGCGACAGCCACTTGCAGATCAGCTTGTCTGCAGTAATCGCCTGGACCGCACCGCCGTTGAGCGGAACGATGATAAGGCCATTGGTATAGATCGGGCGAGAGGTATAGCTCACCTTAGAGGCAAGCGGCGCAGAGGCAACCTTTTTGCCCGTGGACGAATCAATCTTAATGAGCTCGTTCTCGGTCGCGATGTACACAAAGCCGTTAGCGATGACAGGCTCGCTGCAGTTGGCATACTGCTGGCCAGACTCGGCCTTCCAATCGAAGGCCCACTTAAGACCGGCGGCCTGCGCAGGCGTCTTGGCATCCGTTACGGTCGAACCGTTGCCACTGTTGCCGTAGCCGGCCCACTCGGCATCCCAATTAGGAGTCGTCGCACTCGGGTCCACGACAATCTTGTCGGGATCGGGCATGGGCGATTTTTCGGTGGTGTAGGCAAATGTAACCTTGTCGCCGCTCTTGAGCGTGACCTGGTTGGCACAGAGGGATGAGGACTCTCCGTTGATATACAGATGCCAGTATTTACCGGTCGCACCATCATAGCCGTAAGACTTGTCTTCGAACGGCGAAGTAATGGACCAGTATGCACCACTCTGGGAGGCCTTGTAATCAATGCCCTTCGCCTTCAGAACCGTCTCAATAAGGTCCTGAGCCGTAGAGCCTTCGGGCAGGGAAACATTGCTTGCCGAGCCCCAGCGAGTATTGTTGCCGTTGACATCGGGGCCGATGATATCGGCGGATCCAAGCACCTGACCAGGGAGGGCATCGCTGTCGCCAGCATACATAAAGGTGACGGCGTCACCCTCATGGAGCTCGTAGGCACCAGCGCCAACGTCGGCGAACTTGTACTTTGCGTCGGACTTGCCCTTTACGTAGAAGCGCCAATAGCTATTGGTCGCAGCATCAGAGCCACAATAGGTCTTACCGTCAAGCGGCGAGGTAATGCCCCTAAGGTACCAACCCCAAGACTCTTCTGTAGCTTTGAGTTTAAGACCAGTCTGCTCCAACAGGTCCTTAGCAGTAGAGCCCGCCTTGAGACTCGTCTGGCCCGTCGAAGCCCAAACCTGCTGCTTGCCGTCCTTGTCCTTGCCAAGCACCTGAACGGAAGCATGGACAGAATCGGACGGCAACTGGTCTCCCCAGCCACCGTAGAACCACGTGACGGTATCGCCAGCATGGATGGTGACATTGTCCGCCGTATAGTCACTCGACTTGCCGTTGATAAACAGCTGCCAATAGGTCGAATAATCTTGGGGCGTACCCAGCTCAACACCGTTGTACTTAAGGCTCAGAATGAAGGAGCCCGCAGCAACGGCGTCAATATCATTCGCCTCAAGCGCGACCTTCGTAAGATCAAGCGCGCTCGAACCGGACGTCACCACATACTGCGCGTTGTCGACCCAGGTCTGAGTCTTGCCCTGGGCATCGCGACCAATGACGGTCACATTCGCAGCAAGCTGGTCCTTAACGACAGGGGACGCGCTACCAGCCGTATAGGCAAACTCAATCTTCTGCCCCTGGGTGAGTTTGACGCTGCTCGCGCCAACCGAGGAAGACGCGCCGTCGACGAACAGCTGCCAGTAGGCATGAGTCGTCGGATCGTAGGCAAGCGTGCGGCCATCGCTCGGGGAGGTGATGCTTTCGAGGTAGAAACCGTATGCCGTGTTCGGATCGTACTTCGCCTTGAAGCCCGTCTTCTCCTGCA
Organism: uncultured Collinsella sp.; assembly: GCA_900549335.1. Lineage (GTDB taxonomy): Bacteria > Actinomycetota > Coriobacteriia > Coriobacteriales > Coriobacteriaceae > Collinsella. Next base: position 10,671 of record UROJ01000008.1, on the reverse strand, counting down.
GCTTAATGAAGGCATCCGCAGCCGTCGCGCCCTCGTCGAGCTTGAGCTGCGTAGGCGCCACCCAGGTCTGAGCCTTGCCGTCGGCATCGGTGCCGATAATCGAGAACGAGACCTCGATTTGCTTCTTGACGACATCGCCAGTTTCTGTCGGGTTCTCTGTCTGGACGGCAGCCGCGGCGGCAGATCCTGCTTGGCCAGCGGATGCCGTCGAAGACTGCTCGCTCGTGGCAGGGCTCTCCCCCGTCGCCGAGCCTTCGTCGCCAGTTGCTGCCTCTGTAGTGGCGGCACTAGCTGCAGGCGCGCTCCCGGAATCCGAAACCTCGGCGCCGCTCTGCTCAGCGGTACCGCCCGCAAGCGCTGCGTCCTCGCCTGGCGTCGTAGCCTGAGCCACAGCGTCGGTAATGCCCTCGGCGCCCTCGGCCCACAGCTGAGACGGCGTGGTGCTAAAGGCCATCGCGAAGGCCAGGAATGCCACCAGGCCGCGCTTGGCTACGCCGCGCGCAATTGCGCCACGGCGATGCGAGACGCGCTGGCGCTCGTCCTCAAACATATCCATTTGTCTCCTACTGTCTGTACTTGGAGCGTTGCCTTGAGACTGCCCCACGTCATCGCGCATGTTGCGCTCGAGTTCCCCCATCGGGGTCCCCCTTCCCTCCAGAGCCCTATGCACACCGGCGGCAAAAGCCGCAGCCGCATGCAAGACGGGAGGCGATCCGACTTAACCTTAACGACTCGGGCACGTCGTCCGATCTGCGACGCGAGCATCCCGAGCCAAGAGGAATTACGGTTACTGGTACAGCTGGGGACTTGCACCCCGATTCTCCCAAATGCGCAGGATAACCGCGCATTCGTGCGTCTCCGCACCACCATCTAGGCCATCGATTATTACCGTCAAAATGGTATCACGCAAAAGGGCCTCGTACGCAGGCGAAGCCCAAGGTAAAAGCTATTGTTCGCGATAGGAAAATGCGGTGACGGCCGCAGCCTCTAATGCTTGCCGCCGTGACTGTTGAGCCAGATATTGCGGCCCAGCATAAGCGCCAGCACCAGCGCGCTCACGTAGCCCATAAAGCCAATGACCGGGATACCAAACACAACCGGCTCGATGCGCGCGTAGTACACCACCGACGAACCGATAAACAGGCCAGCAATCACGATTGCCATCGACATGCGGTCGATAATTCCGCCCAGCTGTCGCAGCGCCTTATCGCTGCTCATGATCTGCGTGTTCACCTTAAGCTGGCCGCGCGTAAGCATACGCGAAGCCAAGCCCAGATACTCGGCCGCCTCGAGCGAGCCTTTTGCCGCGCGATAGCTGCTCGCGGCAAGATCGCGGCTCATCTCGCGCATACGGGCGTAGGTGCTCTTCTCGTTTTTGATGTGCGTCTGGATGATCTGGATCATGTTGACGTTGGGCATGTACTCGGTCAACAGGCCCTCGAGCGTCACCATGCCGCGGGCGAACATCGTCACCACGCTCGGCAGCTCAACGTCATTTTTGCGCGCGAGGTTTAACAGCGAAGTCAAAAACTCGCCGATATCCAGGTCTTTAAGGTCGAGCCCGGCAAAGTCGGCAACAATAAAGTCCAAGTCGGACAAAAAGGCCGAATGGTCAAGCTCGGCCGAATCGCCGCGCGTCACGGCAAAGCGCATGAGCGAATCCTTGAGCTTGGGCACGTCACCCTCGGCCACGGCGAAAATCATGTCTTTGACGATACCGCGGTCATGGCTCGACATACGTCCGACCATACCCAAGTCGATAAAGTAGACAATACCGTCCTTGAGGATGATGTTTCCCGCATGCGGGTCGGCATGGAAAAAGCCGTCGTCGAGCACCTGCGTCGAGTAGTCCTCGACAATCGCGGCACCGATCTTTTCCAAGTCATAGCCCTCGGCCACTAAGCGTTCAGGATCGGCGATCGAAATGCCGTCGACGTAGTCCATAACCACCACGTGTTCGGTGCACAGGTCCAGATAGGATTTAGGGCACGTCACGCCATGAACGCTCTTATGGAACTCGTAAAAGTCATTGAGGTTTTTGGCCTCGGCCAAAAAGTTGGTCTCCTCGCGAAACGAGGTCCACAGCTCCTCGACCACGCCGTGCAGGTCAACGAATTGATCGGTGTTGACGAACTTGGAAACGATACGCACCACCGAGCGGATGATATCGATGTCCTGCGCCATAACCTGCTGCGCACCGGGGCGCTGCACCTTGACGGCCACGTCCTCGCCCGTCACCAGACGAGCGCGGTGCACCTGCGCGAGCGATGCGCTACCAAGCGGATTGGGGTCGATCGCATCGAACATCTCCCCCAGTCGCAAGCCGTATTCTTCCTCCAGACAGCGAAGCACTACCTCGTACGGCACCGGCTCCACGTCGGAGCGCAGACGACGCAGCTCGTCGCAAAAGCGTTGCGGCAGAATCTCGGACCGGTTGGCCAGAATCTGTCCCATCTTGACGAACATGGGGCCGAGTTCCTCGAGCAGGCGGCGCAAACGAACCGGCGTGAGGTTATCCCACACGCGGTACTTTTTGACCAGGCAAACGATCTGCCCAATGCGTTCGCGACGGCCCGCCGGCGTGAGCTGGTATTCCTCGTCCGGCGCCATCGCGTCGGGCTCCTCGGGCACCATATCGACAGCGCGCGGCTTCTTGCGAGCGCCCGAGACGGCGGCATCGACCTCATCGACAACCGCCGCCTCGTCACCCAAGGGATCTAGATTGTTGTAATCGGTGGTGGAATCTGCCATCTGCGCTGCTACTCGGCCTCTTCGGTATCCTTCGCATCGTCGGGCTCAACGGACTCGACGGGCACCGAGGTCACGTTGTCCTCGACCGAATCGACGATGTCGCGCACATGGGCCAGGAAAGCCGTGCGCTCGGGGGCGGTCATAACGCGGACGCGGGCAAGGATGAGCTCGTCGAGCACGCGCTGGGCCGCGGTCTCGCCCTGCATGCCCAAGCGCTCGGTCAGATCGGAGATGGTACCGCCGGCCTGCTCGAACATGTCGGACACACTGCGGGCGATATCGGGGGTGGCGGTGTCCTTGCGGACCTGCTCGCCCTTGGTGTTAAGGTCGTCGAGGACCTTCTTGCCGCCTTCGACAGCAACGGCGGCAGCGCCAAAGCCCACGTTAATGGCGCCGTTAACAAGCTGATCGAGTTTCATAACCATGGTTGTCTCCAATCACAAACAACTGCATTGGCGTTCTTGTACCCAAGATTGAGCGAAAGCGACAAAGCGTTTTAGCGCTATTCGATCGACGGGAAATCCCTACCTCACGTTGTCATTCATCGCGAAAGAGTTCTTCATGGCGCAGCTCGTGGTGTAAAGCACCTTGCCCAGCAGGGCATCGGTCTCCACGCGAACACGCTCGGCAAAGGCCTCGTTGGCGCGTGCAAGCTCGGCAGGCACCTCGACCTCGGGCAGAGCGGCTACGGCAGCGTCGACGTCATGGATCTGCTTGTGGCCCATGCCACCGACCTTCTCCTGGTAGTCCTCCACGGCGCGGCCGCACTCATGAAAACGGACGTCGGCCAGCGCGCCGATCAGGCGGTTGGCCCAGTAGAAGTTTTCGGACGTCACGCGAGACTGCGTGTCGGCATAGTACTCGGGCATGGTCTCGACATTGGCGTACAGCGGCACGAGCGCGTTAAACGAGTTGGAGCCAAACGCCATCCATTGCACGGCGCGGTAGGCCGGCTGCGCATAGGGGCGCAGCTGCAACACGGAAAGCTGGCTGTTGCGGTTGATGCCGATGGGGCGATAGGCGCCGCGCGTGGCGGGCGTACCCTTGCTGCCGTAGCAGTCGTACTCCGTGCCCTGGTAGTGGCTCGAGAGTACGTACTTAATGTCCTCGATGGTCACCTTGCGCTCGGGCACACGGCTCCAGGGGATGTCATCGCTCTCGGGCGTGTAGTCGGCGTCGGGACCATCCCACACGTCGCTGGGGTTGAGGCAGCGCTGCATGTACCAGGCGCGCGGCGTGTTGTAGACATGGTCGCTGTCGCTGTGCGAACCAAAGGCCTCGCGCGGGTTAAAGACCGCAGCCGGACCGTCGCCCTCGACACCCAGCGTCAGGTCCAGATGCCACTCGGCCATCCAGGAGCGCAGGTCGGCGGAGCACATGTGGTCGGCCTGGTCGCCCTCAGCGTCGTCCAGGTCAAAGCTGTCGATGCCCAGCTGGTTGGGCATGGTCACATAGGCGTCGTCAGGCACGCGCCTGGCGATCCAGTGGTGACCGCCGATGGTCTCGAGCCACCAGATCTCGTCCACGTCGCTAAAGGCGATGCCGTTGTTCTCGTAGGTGCCGTAGCGCTCGAGCAGCTCGCCCAGAATACGCACGCCGTCGCGGGCGGACTTGGCATACGGCAGCACCAGGGTCACCATGTCCTCCTCGCCCAAGCCACCGGGCTGCGCCGGCACATAGCCGTCCTCACCCTCGTTGCCCTTGGCGGGCACGTAGTCCACAAGCGGATCGGCGCCGCGAACGCGCTCGTTGGTGGTGAGCGTCTCGGTTGCGAACATACCAACGTTGAGCTCGTTGAAACCGGCCTCGGCCCAGATGCCGTGGCCGGGAATGACGTCGGGAACGCTCGTGTAGCGCATGGGGTTGTCGGGCAGCTCAATGGTCAGGTGGCTCAGGACGCTCGTGTAGACGCGCGGCTGATCGTCGGGATGCACAACGCGCATACGTTTGGGCTCAAACACCCCGTTGGACGAGTCCTCGTTGCGGGCGACCAGCGTCGACCCGTCGTAGCTCGCGTTCTTACCAACCAAAATCGTTGTGCACGGCATGCGCATCCTCCTTGAGCGAAGAAATCAAACGGCAACAGTGTATCGCTTCGGCGCAAAAAGGGCGAAATCACAACCCCTCAGAACCCCTCGGGACCCCTGTGTGCAAAAACGCCTATTTCGATGCGCGCTCGGCCGCTTCGATCACGTGTTTGGCGAGAATCGCCGTTGTCACGGCGCCCACGCCGCCCGGCACGGGCGTGATGGCGTTAACGACCGGCTCCGCAGCATCAAAATCGATGTCCCCGACCAGCTTGCCAGCGTCCTCATCCCAGTTAATGCCCACATCAATGATCGTCTGGTCCTCGCGGACCGCATCCGCGCCAATCGTGCGTGCGCGTCCAACGGCGGCAACCACAATGTCGGCAGCACGGCACTCGGCAGCAAGGTCGCGCGTATGCGTATGGCACGTCGTCACGGTCGCATTGCGCGCCGTAAGCATGGCGGCAACGGGACGACCAATCACCAGAGACCGACCGACGACCGCAACCTTGGCCCCATCCAGCTCAACACTGTAATGGTCCAGCAACGCCAACACGGCCTCGGCCGTGCAGGGAGCAAAGCCCTCGCCACGACCCGAAAGCGTGGTAAGCAGCGAGGCCGGCGTCATGGAGTCAACATCCTTGGCGGGATCGAGCGCTGCGGCGACGGCGTTCTCGTCAAGGCCGGCGGGCAGCGGGCGGAACATCAGACAGCCATGAACAGCCGAATCGGTATTGATGTCCTCGATGGCCGCCAACAGCTCGTCCTGCGAAACATCGGCAGAAAGCAAAACGCGGCGAGCCTCAATGCCAACCTTCTCGCAGCGCTTGAGGGCACCGCGCTCGTAGGACAGGTCGTCCTCGCGCTCGCCCACACGAACAATGGCCAGCGTCGGCACAACGCCACGTTCGCGCAGGGCTGCACAGCGAGCAGCAAGTTCCTCGGTCAAAGCGCGAGCAACGGGAGCACCCTTCAGCAGTTCAGCCATGGCTATCCTCTCTTCCTTGCAGCGTCGGAGGCGCGGCGCGCCAGCGCATCGGCGCGCGGCAACCATGTGTCGAGCAACTCATCACACGCCGTCTCGAGCTCCTCAGCACGAGCGCGATCTTTCATAGACGTGGTGTTCGCAAAGAGCGTCAAGCTCGCGCCCTGCATAGCGGCACGGCAGAACACGGCGCCGCACGCCACATCGGACAGCAGCTGACGCGAACCCTTGTCGGCCATGTCCTCGAGCAGCGCCAGCGCACGCCCGCAGGCATCCATAATGCGATACGGCGGCATAGCGGCCACATGCAGCGCATCCTGAATCGCGGTCGCTCGAGCCGGATCGTCACGCGGAATACCGTACGCCGCGGACACCCGCCTGTAGGCACGAACGTCCTCGGAAACCAACTCGACAAGCTCCTGGGCCAGCTCATCAGCCTGGGCAAACGCGCGCGTCAGGTCATCCGCACGATCAGCAAGCGCGGGATTAGTCGCACCGTAGCGGGCAACCATTCCGCACAGCGAGGCGCCCAGCGCGCCCACAAAGGCGCTCGCGCTGCCACCGCCGGGAACCGGCTCGCGCGCGGCAAGCGCCTCGGCAAACCCGCGGCAGGTCTTGTCCATCATCTCTTGGCTCATACGCATGCACCTTCAAGTCATATACATCGGTCGGGTGGAAACCGCCGACCGACCGCATCGATCACATAATGGTGCTAAGTCTAGCCCATAAGTACATAAGCGTCAGCGCACCTGGCCATCGCGGATTTCTATGACGAACGATAGGCGTCGGCACCGCAAACATGGGACACATGGCCCACCTTTCGAGACTTCCGGGCAGCGGCAACTGGGGCATACATATAGGTAAGGAGCCCTATGTTGGGGCAAGCTCATCACGGCACCGGACGACGAATGGAAGAATAACCGCACAGTAAACAAAGACATCATGCGCATGCGTAACCGCCGCCCCAGCGATCCGCGGCACACGATGTCCCTGGCAGACAAGGAGGACGCCACCATGAAGAAAAAGACCCTATCGATCCTTTCCCTTTGCATCGCCCTCTTTGCCGCGCTCGCCCTTGTGGGCTGCGGCGGGAGCGCATCGGGCGGCGGCAGCGCCCCCAAGAGCGAGAGCAAGGAAAAGGCCCCCGTCGCCAAGAAGACCGACTACATCTGGTTTAAGGTCGAGATGCCCGAGGGCGTCGGCGTAAGCGACTCTGCCGGCAAGAATGCCGACAGGGTCCAGCTCACCTTCCCCGAAGACGAGAACGCCTCGGCCGATCGCTTTATCCCCGTTTGGAAAAAAGCGCTGACGGCCGAGGAATCCCACGCCGACCAGGCGGAAAAGAAGGGGGATACGTTCCAGTGGAAGGATGGCGGGTCCGTCGAGTATAACGGCAGGACGTGGCTCGTCGGAACATACGAGGACAACAGCGGCATCTCAACCATGCTTTTTACCGATGTTGAGCCGGGAAGCGTCTACGTCCTCATCTCGAACTTCGACCAGCACAAGAAAGAAGCCGAGGCACTCCTCAACTCCATCGAGTTCCCCGATGACATGGAAGAGGCAGTTTCCGAGGCACGCGAAGTCGAGATTTCGAGCATCGAGATCAAGTAACGGGACACCCGCACGCGCCTACGCGCACCCGCGCACATGCGCCCCATTAAAACAACGGGCGCCCAACCCGGGGAGGGCCGACAGCACCAGCCCTCCCCTCTTTTGCGCCCGAACATATTGCCACTTAACGGCGCAAATCCGGCCCTCAGAATGGGACACATGGCCCACCCTAGCGAGCCGTCCACGCGTACAGTAAAGACAGGTAATCCATGGGCGGTTACAGATCGAGGAGGACACGACCATGAAAAAGAAGGCCTTTGCGATTCTCACCCTCTGCATCAGTCTCTTTGCCGCAGTTGCCCTGGTGGGCTGCGGTGGCAGCGGCGACGCTACCGGAAGTGGCGGTGGCGGCGGGGCAGAAAAGCCAGCCGTGGATATGAGGACCGACTTCATTTGGTTTAAGGTCGAGGTTCCCGAGGGCGTCGAGATTACCGACGTTGCCGGCGAACCGCCGACAGGGCCCAGTTTAAGTTCACCGAGAGCGAGCACGCCAGCGATCGCTTCATCCCCGTCTTCGATCCTGACAAGAACGCCGACGAGCTGTTCGACTACGAGGCAAAGTGGAATGCCAGCTTTGAGTGGACCGAGAATGACCCCGTCAAGTACAACGGCAAGACTTGGCGCAACGCTTCCTATACACACTCGGGCGGCGTAACGACCGAATACTTCACCGACGTTGACGGCGGCAGTGTGTATGTGCGTATCGACAACGTCGAGGAGCACAAGGACGCCGTCGAGACCATGATGAAGTCTCTGGAATTTGCCGACGACATCGCCGAGGCCAAGACCGAGGCCATGGACGTCAAGCTCGACGATATCGAGATCAAGCGCTAAGCGACTGGCGAGCGCAACGGGAAACACGGTCGCAGTGCAAACAAGCGACGGTACCCCAGCGCTTCGTACCCAGGGAGGGCCGGTAAACCGACCCTCCCTTTCTTATGCCTGTAGCCGACGAACGCGAGGATGCCGGACGCCGGAACCGCCCCAAATGTGGCAACAGTACGAAAACGACAAACACCCCAACACGTCCGCCCACCGATTTATTGCGCCGCGCAGACAATTAAACCAGCATCTTTAAACATCTGGGCAGTATAGTGACCAAAACTATCGCATAACCGCACTCTGCGAATGGAGAAGTTATGACCGAACACCATGCCATCAGCCGCCGAGCGTTTACGCTGGGCCTAGGGCTTGCGGCGTTGTCACCACTTGCAAGCCTGCCCGAAACCGCAGCGCCGGGCATTCCCCTGCGAGCGGCATTTGCAGACAACACACCCGCACCGTCGGACAGCCTCGACAATTTCGTCATTCGCCTTCGCCCCGCGGGCTATTTTCGCACCGCGAGCGTCAACCAAGACGGCAACGTTCGCGGCAACGTCTGCCACCTGTTTAACGACGGCACGTCCAGCAAGCTCATCCTTGAGAACGTAACGACCAAGAATGACGATACAAACTGGTATGCTATCCGCACCTTGCTCAATTTCGAAGAGCATAAAAAGACGGGCTACAGCATTTGGTCGGTCGACGACGACTCTGACAAAGATGGAAAGGTCATCCACGTATGGGGCGGCGAGTATGACAACAAGCCCAGCCGCGCTTTTGCGTTCGAGCGTCAATCAAACGGAACCTATATCATCCGAGACCGCACGGTCGAGAAAGAAACCGAGAAAAAAGACATTAAGTACCTGGCAATAGAATCGAACGGCGAAGACCAGGACAACAATAAGATCTGCCATAAGAGTAAGAGCATTCCGTGGGAGCTCGAACTTATCGGTTACGACATGAAAAAGAACGATGCCACGGTTAGCAGCCTCGACTGGATCACGTACAGCAGCTACGTCGACGGACCATGTTGGATGAAATACGTCGACGACAACAAGTTCCTCGACGAGCTGAGCATCCCGGGTACGCACGATTCGGGCACCTGCAGCGTGGACAACGACACTGAGCCCCAATCCTCGCAAGTAAAATGCCAGCAGGATTACATTCCCACGCAGCTGCTCGAAGGCATTCGCTATTTTGATATCCGGCTCGGAAAGGGCGATGACCCCGGCATCGACCACGGGATTTTCTACCTACTCAAAAAAGACGGGAACTATCTGCATCTCTCCGATGTCATCGGGTACTTCAAAACGTTTTTGAACGAAAACCCGTCAGAAGCGCTCATCATGCTCGCATCGCGCGGCAACGATGAGGCTACCGACGAAAGCATAACGACGGCCTTCGCCAAGGTTATGGCCGATAACCCCAACCTGTTCTACACGTCGAGCCACGTCCCCACGCTGGGCGAGGTGCGCGGAAAGATCGTCCTGCTGCGTCGATTTGGGCTCGCCGGCAACAGCGTAAGCGGCCACACGTGGGGCCTCGACCTCACCCAATGGGATGACAAGATCAAGGCGCATTCCGGGCAGTCGATGTGTCTCGTCCAAGACGCGCGGGGATTTGAAGCCATAGGGGAAACGGGCAATGAAGAGCCCTATTGCACCAAGGTATATGCCCAGGACAAGTACAAACTCACGGGAACCGACAAGCTCAGCTGGGTCGATAATGCGCTGAAGGAAACGACCGGGCGCACGTGCAACAAGGTGGACGTCGTGGACGATGCCGGGGCCGAGGTGCAAGTCCAGGAGCGTTGCTGGTCTATCAACTACACCAGCTGCACGGGCTTGTCGCACGGAGGCAATCCTTTTACCTCGGCACGAGTAGTCAACGAGCATCTGTACAAGAGCCCGTACATCAATCCCAGCGGCACCGAGGATACAAAGTCAGATTACCTCAAGCACATTGGCATCATCGCATCCGACTTTGTTGATGCGGCGCTGGCCCGGAGCATCTACCAGCGCAATTACAATTACGATACGAAGCACACGCAGTCGGCTTCGTGCTGCCTCCCGACCCGCATGCGCATGACGTACGGCGACTCGCTGAGCGATGCCTCGCTCCAGGATGGCAAGACCGTTGGCGAGGGCCATTTCCGCCTTGTCGACAGCAGCAACGTACTCAACGTGGCGGCTTCGGGCCATGCGTTTACCATCGAATACGTGGATGTCGACGCCTTGGGCAACGAGACCGTTACGGGGCTGCAGGGATCCGTGCCCATCGATATCGATCCGCGCGCACTGACACCCCACTTTGAGGGGCTCGAAGGCCTTAAGGCCGGCGAGGATGTGCGCACAAAGGTCGCGGCGCTGCTCGAGGGCAAACTCGAAAACGATGCCTGCACGGCTCAGCTCGAGTTTGTGCACGACGCGGACGGCGCTCCGGGCACGGCAATGGTCGAGGGCGAGGCATTTA
>UROJ01000007.1 GCA_900549335.1 uncultured Collinsella sp. | reverse complement strand
CATCATCGCTCCTCTCAGCGAAAGCTTTACGTTGCTTCACTGTACGGTTTAGTAAAGATGCCGCCAAGGATCATTTTTTGTTGGAATCTACAACGATTCTCAATCTGATTTTTCGTTCTATCAGCATGTATTTGAACTAATTCCCGCATCAACGGTATACTGATGTGCGATTATCCTATTTATACCTGTACTTATTGTAGTGATTTACAAGGTGATGTTGATGCTATACACCATCTCGGACTTCTCACGGGAATATGAGGGATCGGTCCGTCTAATCGCCGGCAGCGATGGCGTCTCGCGTGCCGTCTCTGGCGTCGGGATCCTCGATTATGAACTCATGCCCGGCCTCAAGAACAAGTACCAGCGCGTCAACTTCAGCTCAGACGAGATCATCCTCAGCACCTTCCTCTATGCGAAGGACGACCCGTACCTCATCACTGAAGCCGTGAAATACCTCGTCGCCAAGGGAACGAGCGGTCTTATCATCAAAAACGTCCTGCACATCCCGATTCCCGACCAAGCCATCCGCTACGCCAACGCGCGGCACTACCCGGTCTTTCTCACGACCGACGACTCACTGTTCTTTGACAGCGTCATCTATGAGGTCAAACGGCATATCGAGCAGCTCGCGTCCATCGACTTCGCACAGCGCGAGATCGATGCCCTGAGGACAGACGTATCGCCCGAGTCCATCTGCCGACGCATCCGAGGCCTCAACCCGTCATTTCTGGACGAAGCGGTCGCCCTGTTCGCATCGTTTGCAGAGCCCCTCGACCCGCGTACGTTTTTGCAAATCGAACGTCTCTGTGCAAAATCGACCCTCGCCGGATGCCACAACATGCTGGCACCCTATGACGGAGGTTTGTTATTCGTAGCGACAAGCGACTCGGAACAGACGCTCGATGTGGAGCGAATCGTGCAGGCGCTCACGGAGCTCATCGAGGCTAGCGGTATCGATGGCGGAGCGGAAGGGCTCGGCATCAGCGATATTCTGTTTGGAGACGAGGCGGTGGCGCAGGCGATCTCGCAGGCGATTTACGCACAGCGCCTATCTTGTCAACGAGCCGAGGGTCCCGTCCGCTATACGCAGCTCGGCATCCTGAGAACCGTGATGCCTTTTGCGGAAACCCCGGAGATGCGATCGTTCTCGGAGGCGATTCTCTCGCCGATACGCGAGCACGACAGTGAGCATGGCAGCGAGCTGGAATCCACGCTCGCCGCATTCATTGAGAACGACCGACGTATCGAGCGAACCGCCAAGCAGACTAGCCAGCACCCGAACACGATTCGATATCGCCTCGATAAGGTGACAGCTCTCACCGGACTGAGCTACAAATGCGCCCCGGAGATGGAGCAGCTGTCGCTCGCCTACGCCATCGAACGCGCTCGCTCGCTTCAGTAAGCCCACCCCGCCTTGAAGTTAGGAACGACGGGCGCGGAGCTTTTCGTAGCCGTCGGCGAAGAAGGTGACCATAGCAGCGTCCGCCTCAGCGGCATCGGTATCGTCGGCAGGGACCACGCCGTGCTCGTCGCTCACCAGGAACAGCGCGCCCTTGAGCTGAGCGGGGATGTCTACGCGCGTGACCGGGATGCCCTTGGTCTGGGCCAACTGCTCGATGAGCGTCGCCGTGCCGCACAGGCACTCGTCCGCTGGCGCCACAAAGGCAAGCTCGCCGTTATCGACGGCGGCGAGCAGCTCGGGCGCCACGCCGGTTTCGTCGGCCTCGGAGCGGGCCTCGGCGGAGCGGGCGCGTAGCGCCTTGGCCGACGTATCGGTTAGCGGCTCGTACTCCCCCACCGTCATGGCGGCGTTGCCGTTGACGTCGATCACCAGCATGAGCACGCCGTCGCGTGCGGTGTAATCGCCCTCGGCAAGCGACCACTCAACGTGCTGCTTGGCCCAGCTGAGCATGTTATGGGTAAGCGGCTCGCCCTGCACCAAGCGCTCGGACAGTGCGCGAATGTGGCGGTTGAGCATGGGTACCTTTTTGTTGGACATGCGCCAACGGCAGACAAGCGCGGGCTTGTCGAGCGTAAACTTCTCGACCGCCTCCTGATTGGCGCAAAAGTCCTCGTACGCACGCTGATCCTCGGCATTGCCAAACAGCTCGGCATCATCAATCTGGGGCATGGTCATACCTTTCGTGTTAGTCATTCCGTCCTCTTATACCAAAAAGACGGCCCTCCAAACGGAGCAGCCGTCTTTTGCGGAGATTATTTTGTCCCAAGGCGGAACTTAGTGGCGGAAGTGGCGAGCGCCCGTAAACACCATAGCAATATTGTGCTCATTGCAGGCCTGGATGCTCTCGTCGTCGCGCTTGGAGCCGCCGGGCTGGATGATGCAGGTCACGCCGTGTGCAGCAAGAACGTCGACGTTGTCGCGGAACGGGAAGAACGCGTCGCTTGCACAGGCAAAGCCGCCCTTCTCCACGCCCTCGCGCTCGCAGAAGTCCTCGGCGCGCTCGCAGGCAAGCAGCGCAGAGTCAACGCGGTTAGGCTGACCCGGGCCCATGCCAATGCCGGCCTTGCCCTTGGAAACCAAGATAGCGTTGGACTTAACGCCCTTGCAGACCTTCCAGGCAAACTCGAGCTCGGCCATCTCGGCGTCGGTGGGCTTGCGGTCGGTGGGGAACGTAAAGGTCGCGGGATCCTCGGTCACGTGGTCGACTTCCTGCACCAGCATGCCGCCGTCGATGGAGCGCAGCTCCACCTGGGCGCCGTGGTCCACGCCGCCGGTGGCCAGCACGCGCAGGTTGGGGCGCTTGGCCATGCGCTCGAGCGCCTCGGCAGTGTAGCTCGGGGCGATGATGACCTCGACGAACTGCTTGTTCTGATCGGCAAAGTGCTCGACCAGCTCATAGGGAACCTCGCGGTTGCAGGCGATGATGCCGCCAAAGGCACTCTTGGGATCGCAGGCGAAGGCGCGGTCGTAGGCAGCCGTGATGTCCTCGGCAACGGCGGAGCCGCAGGGGTTCTGGTGCTTGAGGATCACGCAGGCCGGCTCGTCGAACTCGCGGACCAGGTTCCAAGCGGCATCGGCATCCAGATAGTTGTTGTAGCTGAGCGGCTTGCCCTGGATCTGCTCGGAGCCCACGAGCGGGAACTGCGAGCTCGCGGTGTTCTCGCAACCCTCGGCAAAGCGATAGACCGTGGCCTTCTGCTGCGGGTTCTCGCCATAGCGCAGGTCGTCGACCTTCTCCAGCGAGATCTCGAGCTTGGCAGAGGTGTCCGCCACGTCGCTTGCCTGGACGGCAAGCCAACGGGAGATAGCCGTGTCGTAGGCAGCGGTGGTCTGGTAGACCTTCACCTGCAGGCGACGACGGGTGGAAAGCGTGGTGCAGCCACCGGTCTCGTGCATCTCGGCTAGGACGGCATCATAGTCGGCCGGGTCGGAAATGACGGTAACGCTCGTGGCGTTCTTGGCGGCAGAACGCAGCATGGAGGGGCCACCGATGTCGATGTGCTCGATGGCGTCCGCGAAGGTGACCTCGGGGTTGGCGACGGTCTTCTCGAACTCGTACAGGTTGACGACGACCAGGTCGATCAGCTTAATGCCGTGCTGAGCGGCCTCCTGCATGTGCTGCTCGGAATCGCGGCGGGCCAGCAGCGCGCCGTGAACCTTGGGGTGCAGGGTCTTAACGCGGCCGTCCATCATCTCGGGGTAGCCCGTGAACTCCTCGATGGGGGTTACGGGAACGCCCGCGTCCTCGATGGCACGAGCCGTGCCGCCCGTAGAGATGATCTCGACGCCAAAGTCATCGACCAGCGTCCGTGCGAAATCGACGACGCCCGTCTTATCGGTAACCGAGATCAACGCGCGTGCGATCTTCACATCAGATCCCATGCAGTCCTCCTGTCTGGTACGCCGCCGTGCTCTGTGAGTCGGTGATACGTCGATCTGCAGCGCTCGCGCAGCGGCATTGAAAATACTGATTTAATGTAGCGCATCGAGCGCATCGATGCACCCCGCAACGGGCGCATGTGCAGAAAAAGTTTGCACGCGGAGGGGATGGGCACAGCACCGAGCACGGTGAGTTCATGGAACACAGGGGCACCATAATTAGATGCCAATGGCGTGGTAGAACTGTGCTCGATATGCATCCGCAAAAGAAAGAGGCACCATGGTCTCGCGGGTTCTCTACCGACCGTTTGATACCGAAGACTTCGACGCCATCGCGCTGATTCTGCAGCAGCTTTGGCATAACAATTCGGATAACGATGAGTACAACCGCCTTGAGGCCGCGTGCGACCTCGCCTACTGCCTTTCGTCGTCGACGTTTTCACAGGTTGCGGTGATTGACGGCGAGGCGCGCGGCATTGCACTTGCACGCGCAGGACAGAGCTCCGGCGTCACTATCAACGAGCATTGGATGGATACCGAACGCGCGCTGCTATCGCAGATGCGTGAGCTGGAGCCCGATGCCTGCGCCGAGTATCTTTCCTTTGTGCGCGCAACCATCCGAACCAACAACCGCCTGCTCGAGAGCAGCCCGTTGCCGCACGACAACGAGGTCACGCTGCTTGCCGTGGATCGCGATGTCCATGGCCTGGGCGTTGGCACGGTTCTGCTCGATGCCGCGGTCTCGCACCTGTCCTCGCTTGGAGCGACGAGGGCGCACCTGTACACCGACTCCAACTGCTCGTGGAAGTTCTACGAGCTGCACGGCTTTAAGCGCACGGCCACGCACCGCGCCAACCGCGAAGAGCGCCGCCACGACATGCCGCGCGAAAGCTATCTCTACGAATTCGACCTAACAGCCTAAACCCAGCAGCCATACCTAGTCATTTAAGTCTGTCCCCAATGAGTAGCCTTGGTGGTCTGCAAATAGCTGTGGTCAAAAAACATCAAATATGAGTACTGCTACCTTTTTAGTAGCAGCAACTTGGGGCATTTTTGATGCTTGTAGGCATGACGACCAGCTGCACGAGCTGACGTAGCTCCTCAAATGTTCAATAAAATGGGCTCCTAACGAGAAGTGCTCTCATTAGGAACCCATTATTATGTGCAAACATATGTGACCAACGCAGCAACAGTACTCATATTTGGCATTTTTTGTCCACTGCCCCTTGCGCGAAGGTCCGCAGCGGAAAGTTTGACCCGTTTCGATGCAAAAAAATGGGATGAATCTTCCCTGGCAACCGCCCAGAAAGATCCACCCCAAAGCAAGCGCTCGCTAGAACGTTCCGCCGCCGCCTCCGCCGACGCCGCCACCGCCGCCACCGGAAAAGCCGCCGCCGCTGCCGCCGCTCGAGCTATCGGAACTCGAAGCCAGCTCGCGGATGGTCTCGTGATACACATCGTTGAACGAATCGAGCGGAGACTCGTTGCCGTAGTGATGGTAATACCACCAGTAGCAGGGGTAGTTGTCGTAGAAATCGTCGCTGTTGCGCAGGTCCGCAGGCACGGCCTCGGCCAGCTGTCGCAGCACTTCTTTCGAAACGCCCAGGGCAACGCCCATCACCAGCAGCTTGTTCCACAGAATCAGATCGCTGGGGATGGCCTCCTTCAGGCGCGTAAAGTCCTCGAGCCAATGCTTAAGCGCCTTGCAGCGAGCCGCCACCTCGGCGCCCTCCGGCGTGTAACGGCGGAAGGTGCAGCTCAGGACAAAGCCCACGATCGTGACGGGGATCGAGATCATAGCGGCACCGACGTTGGCATCCGCAAAGTCGGTATAGAACAGAGAGCCCAGAATGCCAAAGACAATGATGATGCCGAGAACCAGGCCGGCCACCATCGCGATAGTGCCATCCGAAGCAATAAGCTCGCGCGCCTCCAGCTTGCCCTTAACTGTGCTCTGATAGTCCTCGAGCTTGTCGCCAACAGATGTGGTGCGCTCGCTAGCGTACTCCTCCAGCTCGCTAAACGTGCGCGAACGGACTCCGTCCTTATCGGGCTTAACGCCGGCGAAGAAGACCTTGAGCACATCGCGATCGATGCCGTCCTTCTTGGCAGCCTTCCAGGCCTCGTCGGTCACTGTGATGCGATACGTCTGCTCCTCTTTTTCGCGACGGAGCAGACCCTTCTTCTTGGTCTCGGTCGCTTCTTCCAGCTTGATCACGCGGTCGTCGGTCAGCTTCATCAGTGTGGCGATATATGCCTGATCGGGCACGTCATTCCAGCTCATAAGAGCTGCAAGCACCGCGGGATGGTCGGCAGAGGGCACATCGCGGAAGTACTCGTCCTGGAAGAGCGGCTTGGGCTTGGGCCTGTGCAGCTTGAGCATCACGATCGCGCCGGTATAGGCAACCGCCACAACAACACACACCACGGCAATCGTGCTGGCAACCGCACGCGCGTGCTCACGGCGGGCGTTGGCCTCGTCGGCCCATTCCTTCTCTTCGCTCAGGATCGTTGACATGCGCTCTTCACCCGAGGCGGCAAGCTGCGGCACCCAGTCGCTGGGGAAGGCGATGCGTGCCTCGGCGAATTCGCCCTGATGCACACAGGGAATGGTATAGGTGACCATGGGCTCGTCCTCATCGAGCGACACGTCGCCCGTCAGCGGACCGTGGCCCCATGCGCGGAAGTTATCGCCTTTGACGGCCGCCGTCCCGGCAGCGGCATTTGCGAAGCGCACTTCCATCTCGACATCGTCGGAATCCGCAGACCAGCCGTCGCCCACGAACTTCCAGTAGAGCTCGGCGGTATCGGCCCAGTTCATAACCGCACCGGTCATGGTGTAGCTCACGTAATAGATCGCGCTGTCGCCGCTCTCGTGGGGGCTGAACACCTTAATCCTTACGCCGTCACCGGCCTGCTCGACCGTGTAGACACCAGAATCGCCCTTGTTCGCGCTATCGACTTTGTTAAACGCGGTGTCCTCTTCCTCGACACTCAGCATGTCAACGCCCGCCGTGCCACCCTGCTGGTTGGTACCCGTATTAATCTCCCAAAACACGCCGTTGATGTCGTCATCGAAATCAAACTGGCGCCCCTCGACAACGGTCAGCGATCCATCGGCCTCGACCGTGGCACTGATGTAGGTTTGGGCCATGGAATACCCGTCGGCACGTGCAACGGCGGGTAGCAGCAGCAGCGCGCACGCGATGAGCGCGCAAATGGAAGCAAATCGCGCAAACGGGCAGCGCTGCCGACAGGTCTTGGCAACGGGGGCGTTCATAGGCACATCCTTTGTCTGTGATACCAGTAGCGTCATTGTCCCACGTTTGCGGGTTCATGTGACGAACATCTAGGTCAGCGGAGTATCAAACGGGACGAAAGTCACGCCCGCGGCCGGCACCTGGGGACGTTCCTTATCTGCCGGCAATCTGGGACACTCCTTGGCATAGCCCGCTCCGGCAATAGATACCACTTCATAGCTCCGTCACAGGTGTAGCGGCTTTGTGTGGGCGCGGCGTGAGCCGATTAAGCCGGCGAGCGAGGGGCATAAAGCAGTTGAGCGAAAACGGTTTGCCCCTTTGCCGTTCGCTTGAGGATCATGTCCCCCTTTTCCGCGGAAACCCCGGCAGTTGCGAAGAGCTGCCGGGGTTTCTGTCGTTTGAGGGGTTGGGCTGGCGGGCGCGATCGAACTGTCGAGTCGGTGCCTCCCCCACCTCCCGCGCTATACTCGTCCGCATGGATATCAACACACGCAACATAGCAACACACTCCGCGGACGCACCGGCAACGGCAGAGCCCACCCCCGTCGTGGGCCGTTTTGCCCCGTCGCCCTCGGGCCGCATGCACCTGGGCAACGTATTCAGCTGCCTGTGCTCGTGGTTTTCGGCCCGCAGCCAGGGCGGCAGCATCGTGTTGCGCATCGAGGACCTAGACGATCGCTGCAAGCGCCCGGAACTTGCCGCTCAACTGGTTGACGACCTGGCCTGGCTAGGGCTTGAGTGGGACGAAGGCCCCTACTACCAGCACGATCGCCTTGACCTGTACGAGAGCGCCTTGCACCAGCTACAAGACGCCGGCCTCACCTATCCCTGCTTTTGCACGCGCGCCGAGCTCCACGCCGCGAGCGCGCCGCATGCCAGCGACGGCACGCCCATCTACCGCGGCGCCTGCAGAGGCCTTTCTGCCGAAGAAATCGCCCGCCGCAGTGCCCTGCGCGCTCCGGCCACGCGCCTGCGCGTGCCCACCGTAGATGACCTCGCGGAAGACGTGATCGAATTCGTGGACCGCACGTACGGGGCTCAATGCGAGGCGCTCGCCACCGAGTGCGGCGACTTTTTGGTCCGCCGCAGCGACGGCGTTTTTGCCTATCAGCTAGCCGTGGTGGTCGACGACGCCGCCATGGGCGTCACCGAGATCGTGCGCGGATGCGACCTGCTGGGGTCCACGCCGCGCCAGATCTATCTGCAGCACCTGTTGGGACTACCCACGCCGCACTACGCGCACATCCCGCTGCTCATGTCACCGGACGGCCGCCGCCTATCCAAGCGAGACCGCGATCTGGACCTGGGCGAGCTACGCGCACGCTTTGGCACGCCCGAGGCGCTGCTGGGATGGCTCGCCGGACAAACGGGCATCGCGCCGGACACCACGCCGCGCTCTGCCGAGCAGCTGGTCGAGCATTTTAGCTGGGATGTTATCCGCAAGCACAGGGAGAACATCACCGTAACGGCTGAGTAGCCAGCCACCACGCCTCCCTTCGACCCCCTTCAACGCGAACATAATACTGCGTCTTGTTATGTACGGAATAATTCCGTACAATTATGCAAAGGAGGTTTTTGCTATGCCAACGATTGAGAAACAACGCCGTATGGATCTAAGGTTGACCGAACGTCAACGCCTTACTTACGAGCGCGCCGCGGCCTTACGTGGCCAAACTCTCACCCAATGGGCCACAGCTCACCTTGACGAGAGCTCCGCACGTGATATCGCCGAGGCGTCAACAACCTATCTTTCTCCTGATGGTTTCGATGCATTTTGCGAAATGCTCGATTCCCCCATGCCCCAAGCCGCAAAAGCGCTGCTTGACCGTAAAGCGGTTTGGGAATGAGCGCATTTACCAAGCCCGTTCAACTCCCCGTTGGCCAAGGCATCGAGGCTTTCCACTGCGGAAATACTCTTGTAGACGGATGGGCTAAAAACAGATCAGCCTCGGCGCGAAGAAGAGGATCAGCGGTTATATACGCATCGTATTGCGACGGCGCAGTCGCTGGGTTTTATACGTTGTGCACGCACTCCGTGGCTCGCGAAAATGTTGATGGAGGATGGTTCGTGCGAAACTCCCCCTCCCAAGTTCCCGCAGTGCTACTTGGAATGATGGGGGTCGATGAGAAGTTCAAGGGGCTTGGTCTTGGGGCATCACTGCTTAAAGATGCCATCGAAAACGCCTTGAAAATCTCTGCCTTGGCAGGAGCGCGAGCTTTGGTTGTCGATCCAGTAGATGATGAGGCGGCAGCATTCTATGCTCATTTTGGCTTCGCCACCCTACCCGGCACCAACCGAATGGCACTGAAACTCTAGATCGTCGGGCGACATTTCCTCCAGTTCCCAGTATGCCTTAAGTTACCCTACAGATAATGATTACTACTGAAATGTAGGGTAACTACCCAAGGCATCGTATGAAGCGCTCGCTATGCCCGCCCCTACGCAACATCCCAGGGCTGGAGCTCGTCGCCCAGGCGGACGATGCAGTCGTAGAGCACGGTATGGCGCTCGGCCGGGTTGGCATCCCGATGAAAATGCCCGTAGTACCAGCGCTTGTAGTCCAAGCGGTCTTCCAACTCATCGAAAAATGCCGTAAGTCGATCAACCGCGGGGCAATTCCAGCCGGGCGCTGGATAAAGCGTGAGCAAAAGCATGCGCGTAGAGCAGGTGTGGGTGATCACGTAGTCGACCTTCCAGCCCATTCTGTCGAGCTTTGTCCGCGCCTCCTCAAAGTTGCGCTCGTCCGGCAGCTCCTGCGGCCACCAGCTGGAATACGGAATGCGGTATTCCTTGTCCACGCTCGTGGCGCCGCCCATGGTAAAGATCGTTGAGCCGTCGAGCTCAAAAACCTCGCCGCGCGTCAGGCGCCGTATGGGAGAGGTATCCGACAGGCGCTGCGTCAGCCCACCGTGCCACAGCTCCATGGGTCGCTCCGCCCAGTGATCGAAACGCTCGTGGTTGCCGTCGACGAACAGCACGGTATAGGGGCGCGACTCCAGCCAGGCGATGTCGGCGCACTCCTCGGCAGAGAAATCCCAGGGAAAGCCAAGGTCGCCCGCAACAATCAGATAGTCGTCGCTCGTCAGGCTATCCCCAAGCTCCCAGTCGCGCAGCTTTTGCATGTCGAGGCCGCCGTGAATATCGCCCGTCACATAGACCGTCATCGGATTACCACTTCCCTGTAAGTCGCTAGCCCACATTCTGCACGATCACTAAGCCAACCGTTCCAGCCCTTCCATCCCTTAGGGCTTACCCCTCGTTCTTCCATCCAAACGGGTCAAGCACCCAAAAAACCAGATCGAGCACGCCGCCGGTCATCATGGCGCCGGCAAGGGCCATGCAAACGTGCAGGGAACTGGCACTTCGGAGCGCGTCGAATGGCCCCAGAACAGCCAGCAGCGCGACCGCTGCGCCGGCAAGGCACAGCGCGAGGCACGGCCCCGCGTCCTTAACGCACTTCTTTGCGAGATGCTTTGCGTTGTCACTCATCAATATCGAACTCCTTAGAGGGTCGTTGCTTTGATTCACGCCGCCGCGACAGACCAAGACGGCAAATTAAGTCTCCCACGCCACGCAGACACACCTGAAAGCCCTCGCGCAAAAAACAGCGCGCCGCAGGATTCGTATCACCTGCGGCGCGCCGAAAATGATCCGCTTTCCTCCATCCCCAACGGATCAACTGAGTTGGTGCCGCCCGACGGAAAGGAAGAAGCCGGCGGCGTCACGAGCTGTGGCAATGTCGCTAGGCATAGGAAACAGACGCGCTCCAAACGCCCTAAGCCCCAAGCCTACCCATTAAGAAATCGACTGCAGAAACGATTTTGATACCGTCGATGTCGGTCGGATGGCTCCCCTGACGAACGACAATGATCTTCTCGTAACCGCCGGTAATCTTCTCGAGCGATCTGAGCTCAAATGGACGCAGCTCGCGCTTACGCGTCGCCTCCTCGTCAATCGACTCTGTAACCTGAATAAACTTACGATCCGAGCCGTCGCCGATTGCAACGAAGTCGATTTCGGCATCTCGAAGATGACCCGTGAAGACTTGATATCCGTCATAGACAAGGCGATTGTAAACGGCATTTTCGAGAACACGCCCGCTGTCGCTGCCGCGATACCCATCCAAGAAAGCTCGAAGCCCCAGATCCTCAATGTAGAACTTGCCACCGGTCTTCAAAATGTCCCGACCCTTAATATCAAATCGGCGCGCGTGCGAGAAGATATAGGTCTCCTCAAGGGCAGACACACAAGTGTCCACGACGCCGTGCGAGGATTTCGCCCCGTTCTCTTCCAGCGTTCCAACGATCTTATTAATTGATGTCGGGTTTGAAATGTTATCAGCCAAGTAGGAAGTGACGCGGTCGAGCACACTCCTGCTCGTCACCGACCGTCTACCCCGACGCGCCTCGCGAGCCAAAATGTCGCGCCCGACGATTGTTTGGTACGTGCTCCAGATATAGTCCTTCATTTCCTGCTCCGGCAGCTTTGAAGCAGCGAGAAACGGCAGGCCTCCAAACGTAAGATAACGGTCGAGAAGATCGTCGAGCGCAACGATGTCCTCCCGACCAAAAACAGCGAGCCTATTCGTGACGTCAGTCGGACCAAGAAAGTCGACATATTCCGAAAAAGTGAGCGGATGCATCCGAATCTCGACATACCTGCCCGAGATTAAGGTCGCAATCTCTGACGAGAGGAGAAAAGCATTCGAACCCGTAACATATATATCGCAGTCCCGGTCGACACGAAGTGCGTTAATCGCCTTCTCCCATCCGGCAACCTCCTGGAGCTCATCGAAGAAGAGATAGCACCTCTTACCAGCAGGCATTAGGCCGTCGACGTGGCGGTAAAGCTCTCGCCAATCACGCACGCCCTCCAGCTCAAACGACTCTATCTTAAAGGTCAAAAGACATTCGGATGGAACGCCGTTATCCTCAAGATGTTTGCGCATCATGTCCAGAAGCGTCGATTTGCCACAACGGCGCATACCCGTTACGACCTTGATGACATCCGCATCACGAAAGGCAATCAATTTCTCGAGATATCGATTTCTAGGGACCATCCGTTTATCCATCGCCCGCCCCAATCTGCAAGTTTTTCTCACAGCATGACAAGAACTTGCGAGTTTTGCAAGTTTTTCTCACGTAGCGACAAGAACCTGCATATCCGTCCGTGGCCATTTGCAGTCGGATTCCGGCGAGGCTATGACAAGCAGCTTGCCACATGGCCGACACGGAGCCATGGCATGCGCGGAATCTTGGGGGGCAGGACTTCTCCCAGCAGCCTATAAGACGAAAACACATACATATAGATAGAGAGAGGCCCAGCAAGACACGGCACCAAGGCCGCAGCCACAAACTTGAGTAGCCGATAGTCTAAAAATCACATACGCCCAAAACACGAACGATCGATCTGTTATCCTGGCGCCAACATAGTCTTTCGAAAGGTTTGGCCGGGATGACTACGCAGCAGCAGATTGATATTGAATTCGACTCGCTTGCACGCGAGAACGATTCACCCAAGCTCATCGCCAACTCAAAGGCGACAGGCGGAACACTACTATCCGTTATCAAGGAGCAGCTCTCAACCTGCGGCTCTTTTGACTTTTGCGTAGCGTTTGTTGCAGACGGCGGCCTTCAAATCCTGGTCGAGACGTTCCAGGAGCTCAAGCAGCGTGGCATTAAGGGCAGGCTGCTCACGTCCACCTATCTCAACTTCAACTCACCCGATGCCTTTCGCAAGCTCCTGGAATACGACAACATGGAAGTTCGCGTATTCCAGGGTAATCTGCATGCCAAGGGATACATTTTTGATAAGGGCGAAACCAGCACGGTCATCGTCGGCAGCTCGAACATGACGCAGACCGCCCTCACCTGTAATAAAGAATGGAACGTGCTGTACCAGACTGTCGAGAACAGCCGCCTACTCGGCGAACTGAGGGGCGAGTTCAATTCGTTGTGGAACGACACCTCAACCGTTTTGCTTTCCCAAGACTGGATTGAGAACTATGCCGCATATCGATCGGCACATCCCTCAAAGCCCAAATCGAAACCGACGTTCCAGGCAACTGTTAGCCCAACCACGAACGACCTCGAAGAAATCAAGCCCAATAAAATGCAGCAGCGCGCCCTTGAGGCGCTCGGCGTAATCCACCGAAAGGGCGAGACCCGTGCATTGCTGGTCTCGGCAACCGGCACTGGCAAGACCTTCCTTTCGGCGTTCGACGTGCTCGCAACTAAACCCCGGCGCATCCTCTTTCTTGCGCACCGCCGACGCATTATAGACGCCTCCCGTGTAAGCTACGAACGGCTCTTAGGTAGTACCTATACGTTCGACACATATCAAGCTGGCAAGAATATAAGCAATGCCACCTGCGTGTTTGCCATGTGTTCTTCGGTCGCCAAACATCTGAGCGATTTCCGTCCCGATGAGTTCGACTACATCGTCATCGACGAGGCCCACCGCACGGGATCTCAGAGCTACCAATCCATCATGTCGCACTTTACGCCTCGGTTTTATCTGGGCATGACCGCTACACCTAATCGCACCGACGGCTATGACGTCTTTGCCCTTTTCAATCACGTCATCGCGTTCCAGATCACGCTGCAGGACGCTTTGGCCGAAGAGATGCTAGCCCCCTTCCATTATTTTGGCATTCACGATCTGGAGATTGACGACGAGACGGTCGAAGACACTGCCTTGTTCGGACGCTTGACGTCTGACGAGCGTGTGCGTCACATCACCGAGAAGATCGAAGAATACAGCGTCACCAAAAGCAACCGCAGGGGCTTAATATTCTGCAATCGAAACGCCGAGGCCGAAGAACTGTCGCGCAAATTCAACGCCCTCGGATATCGAACGGCTGCGATTAGCGGTCAAGATTCCGATGAAGTCCGCGATGCCGCGATCAGCCGACTTGAAGCCGGCGAGCTCGAGTACATTTTCTCGGTCGATATCATGAACGAAGGCGTCGACATCCCCTCGCTCAATCAGATCATCATGCTTCGACGCACCGACTCCGCAATCATCTTTATTCAGCAGCTCGGACGAGGTTTGCGCCTGAATGATGGCAAGGAATACGCACTGGTACTAGACTTTATTGGCAATTACCAGAGCAACTTCCTGGTGCCCATCGCGCTTTCGGGTGACAAGACGTACAATAAAGACCGTCTGCGTCGTCTCGTCCAAGAGAGCGATTCGACGATCCCCGGATGCTCAACGGTAAGCTTCGATCGTATTTCCGAAGCACGCATCTATAAGGCCATCGACGGCGGCGACTTTTCCTCCGTCAGATTTTTGAAGAACGAATATCTCGACTTGCGTCAGAAACTCGGCAAGATTCCCTCGCTGCTCGAATTTGATCGTAATGGCTCCATCGATCCGCTGCTTATCTTCAAGAACAGCGGCCTGGGGTCCTACCACGCATTTCTTTCCAAATACGAGCCGGGCTACACAGTCCATTTTTCCTCTGATCAAACCAAGATTCTCAAATTTATTTCGCAAAAGCTCGCCGCGGGCAAGCGATTCGAAGACCTCTATTTGCTTCAGACGCTCGTCGAAGCCGGACACGAGGGCTATCGACATATGCGCGAGGCCGCGCTTAGGAACTACCGCGCACAACTTAAGGACAGCGCCGTTAGGTCGGCAATCGCTGTCCTTAAGGGTGACTTTGCCACTCCTAAGGATTTCGTTTCCCTGCTTATTGACGATGGATGCGGACCTCGTCTGACCGAAGCCTTTGCGACCGCTCTGCGCAATGCCGAGTTCAAACGCCAGGTTCTCGAGGTGCTGGATTTTGGCATCGCGCGCAACCGACTCGACTATGCCGAGACGTACGAAAACACAAATTTCGTTCTCAACGCCAAGTACACGTACGAAGAGGTTTGCCGCTTGATGAACTGGGAAAAGAACATCAACGGCCAAAATCTTGGCGGCTACTTCTACGACGAGAAGACCAATACATTCCCCGTGTTTATTAACTATGACAAGGCACCCGACATTAGCGAGTCCATTCAGTATGAAGACCGCTTTGTCTCGCCGAGTAAGTTCATCGCAATCTCCAAGGTCAACCGCACGCTCAACTCTCCCGAGATTCAACGCCTGCAGGCATGGCCGGGCAACGGGCTAAAGACGTATTTATTTATGCGCAAGAACAAGGACGATAAGGGCGGCAAGGAGTTTTACTTCCTGGGTGAGATGCACCCGACCGGCAAGTTCGAGACCATCAAAATCAAGAGCGGTGATAACGCCGTCGAAATCGAATATGAGCTCAACGCACCCGTGAGGCAGGACATTTACGAGTTTATGCTCAGCGATCTGAGTGAGACAGAGTAACAAAAAGGAGTGGGTCGCCCATGTGGCGCCCGCTCCTTTTTGCTTACTTAAGCCCGAGTTTCTTTTCGAGTTCCCTAACGACTTTAACGTCCGCCGGAAGCCAATCGACATCCCAGAGGTTATTGGTATCGAGCCACTTCATGTCCTCGTGAGCGTGCTCTTTGAACTCCCCCGAAAGGATATTAGCCAGGTAGCACTGCATCGACAGGTGGAACGTCTCGTAATCGTGCTCAACCGTGCACAGATAGTCGAGATTGCCGATCGTGACCTCGAGTTCCTCCTGAATCTCGCGCACGATCGCCTGCTCGCCGGTCTCGCCCGGCTCGAGCTTGCCGCCCGGAAACTCCCAGCCGTCTTTAAACTCGCCGTAGCCACGCTGGCAGCTCAGGATTTTCCCGTCCTTCTGAATAATTGCCGCTGCAACATTGATTGATTTCATAACTAGTTATCACCTCTCCAGTTGAGCCCAACCAGTATAGGTGATCGACCGCCCGCCATGTCCCAGTCGCTTGAAAACTGACGACAGGGCCAGCCTTTGCCGTCTATTTGTTACCTGGTCAACATCCTCCACTATCGAGATGTAATCCTTTTCCTGAGAAGTGAACGACTATTTTGAGACCTCCGAAGCATCCACGCTTTTTGGTGCCAAAACCGCAGGATTCAAGCAACGAAACCGCAGGAAACGGCACCTTAAAAGTGTGGATGCATCGGGGTGTCAGATTTTGCTCGTTCACTTCTCGGGAAAAGTATTCCACCTCGATTTTTAACCGTTCCGAGCGTCCGATTTTCTCCTTCTTTGAGACCACGCTAGTGTTGGCGCCCTCTAGCCATCGTCATCAAAATGCGTATTAATAATGAGGTGTGTTTCTTGATGGAAAGGAATACTCAATGAATGAAGTCAAGCTCGCCGGCCCGAACGACATTCAGGCCTTTTTCAGCTGCTCCCACAGCGCTTCTGCCTCCGGAACTTTTAGCACCATCCCGATAGATGTCAAAGACTTTATTGGCTGGTGCAATGGCTCTTGCGATAGCATTTCAAAAAATGGCAGTGCCGATTCGGCTTATATGCTAGGCCAGACCATTTGCACGTTGAATGAACTTAGCGATGCCGAGACCGATGAAATCGAAGACATTCTCAAAGAAACCGCTCCTTCCAAGTTCGGCAATTCCGATGTAAAGGCCCTCCCTTTCAAAAAGATGCGCGCCCTCAGAAATGAAATGCGCAATGATGCGCGGGAAAACTCCTGGAACATGACGGTCTACAACAGACGCTAAAAAACACCTAGGTAGGCTAACAAATACTAGGACGGAAGGCCTCCCCGAAAACGCTGCCTTCTATTGCATGCTCAAACTCAGGCTTAAGGACTACCCTGATGGAATGTATTACCACTACCAGTTTGACGACAGCGGCAATACAATCGCGCAAGTCGACCCT